>DXDC01000357.1 GCA_019115685.1 Candidatus Agrococcus pullicola | reverse complement strand
CCCAGCTCGTTGTGCAACAGAACCGATCCGGCACGCACGAAGATCAGCCTCGCGCAGTCTTCTGCGGAGATCGGGCCAGCGGTACGAAAAGTTCGGCTTCGAGCCACTAAAGGCTCGAAGCCGAACGTCCGGGATATTCCCAGAGCCATCGAGGTCAGTCTGCGTCTAGTGGTTGACTGTCCTCGGTCTGGCGCATGCGCCCGGCCAGCAATGCGATCAACGCGAGAGCTGGCGGAATGACTCCCGCAATCACAAAGATGATGGGGATGGGAACCAACAGTGAGAGCGGCCCTGCGATGGCGATTGAGACCGGCATGAACGCGATCGAAACGAAGAAGTCGAGGCTGGCGACTCGGCCGATCATGTCGAGCGGCACCAACCGTTGCAGCAATGTTCCCCACACGACAACGCCAGCCCCGGTGAGTGCACCGACGACAAAGAGCGCGGAGAGCATGAGGATCAAATTGTCGGCAACGCCAATGACCACAAGAGGTAGTGTTCCTCCACCCCAGCACAGGATCATAAACGTCAAGTACCGACGAGGAAGCTTCAACGACGACACGATCAGCGAACCGACAGCCCCACCTATCCCATAGGCGGCCAGAAGGAACCCGAAAGTAGCTTCAGCATCCTCGAATCGGTCGCGGGTGAGGAACGGGAGGAGAACTTCGATCGGGCCTTGGACAATGAGCGCAAGCGAAGATCCGAAGATCAGCGTCCAAAGCAACCAGCGTGTACGAGCCACGTAGGCAACCCCCGCACGAAGGTCACCCCAGACGCTCGGGCGATCCTCGGGAGGAGTGGGCTCAGTGTGTTCGTCACGACGGCTAAGAAACAACGTGATGACGAAAGCAATCGCGTACGAAGCCGCGACGATGACCGCTCCGATAGCGGGGAAGAACATACCGACGATGACTCCACCGAGGGCCGGGCCCAGCCCTTGCCCCATCGATGGACGGAGCGCCCCTTCGAGCCCATTCGCGGCCAGGAGTTGCTCCGGCGGAAGGACCACAGGTAGGTAAGCGCTGTACGCAGGGTAGAAAAAGGCGCTCCCGGCACCCATCGCGAACGAGGCTGCGGCGACGTGCCAAAGTTCGATATTCCCGGTGAGCGACAGGACCGCCACGGCGGTCATGATCGCGGCCGTTGAGCCCTGCACTGTAATGAGAATCCGCCGTTTGGAGAACCGGTCTGCGACAACCCCACCGAGAACGGAGAACGCAAACAGGCCAAGACTCATTCCGGTTGCAACCGCCGACAAGGCAAGTGGGCTGTCATCGAGTGCGAGTACTTGGAAGACCATGACGATCGTCCACATACCGGTCCCGAATACCTCGATGCCGACGGCGGCAAACAGGAGACGGTAATCACGTGATGCCAATGGGCGGAGTGCGCGTAGCTTGATGGTGTTGCTCATACCAGTGCCTCGCCTTCAGCCATCGCCATCAGATGTACATGAGGCCATTGGGCGACATCGCGCAGGAGTTGCCGATCGTGGGTCGACAGTACGACGGCCGCTTGGGTAGCCCCGAGTGCCTCGGTGAGTTCGTCAACGAGCGCGATGGAGAGGTGGTTGGTGGGCTCGTCTAGTAGTAGCACGTGCGGGCGTGCCGCGAGTACGAGCGCCAGATCGAGGCGTCGTTGTTGACCCATCGACAGTTCACCCACTCGTTTGCCTGCCTCGCGCGATCGCAGCAGTCCAAGTTGACCGAGACCGACCGCCTCAGATGATTGAAGCGTTCCTTGACCGACGAGTTCGTCGAGGTGTCGGGCGTATACCTCGTTCGCCCGGCGATCAGGCGGCAGCATCGTCTCCTGACGAAGAAAACCCAAACGCGTGCCACGGGATGTCCGCGCTGTTCCCGTATCTGGCAGTAGTTCGCCCGCCGCGATACTCAGGAGCGTCGACTTTCCGGCCCCGTTCGAGCCGGTGACCACGAGCCTGCCGCGGTGCGAGAGTTCGAACGACACTGGCTGCGCTAACCGCCCGGCAAGGCTCACGTTGTCGACGTTTAGTAGCACCGCCCCTTTTCGTGTGGGCAGGTCGGGGAACTGGAATAGCTGCGGTGGTTCAGGCACCGTCACCGCGTGTGCTTCGAGTGCTTCCTGGCGTCGGTGCACGCTCTGCACCAGCCCGCCCGCGCGCGTCGCGCGGCCGTGCTTCGGTGACCCCTTCTCCGGTCGCCAACCCGATACGAGTCGGTTCTGTGCAGCGCTGAGACTGTCCTGCAGCCGGGCTTGCTCCTGCTGCTGGCGGTCGTACTCCTGCTCCCAGCGTTCCCGCTCGGCCACGCGCCCTTCTCGGTATCCCGCGTACCCGTTGCCGTAGATGCGGGGGCGATCATCAGGTGTCGGATCGAGGTCGACCACCGTCTCCGCAATGTCAGAGAGCAGCGCGCGATCGTGGCTGACGATGACGACACCACCGTTGCGCGTGCGGAGTTGCATGGTCAAGAAATCAAGTCCGCTGCGGTCGAGGTGATTGGTGGGCTCGTCCAGCAGTAAGAAATCATCTTCAGCCCCCAACAGGCAGGCCAACCGCACTCGATATCGCTGCCCCACCGACAGATCAGCGAGCAACCGCGTCATGTCGGTTTCGGCGTCGAGTGCTTCGAGCGCGATTTGTACCCGGCGCTCGGCATCCCAAGCGTCGAGCGCTTCCGCATCTTCCAAGGCCGCAGCGTACTGCTCTGCGGCCTCGCTACTCCCTTCCGCGAGAGCGGCAGCGGCGTCGTCGAGTGTGGCCAGCGCTGCGAGCGGTTCGGCGATGGCCTCCGCGACGGCCTGCCCAACGGTTCGGTTGTCGGTGGAGTCCATCTCTTGTTCAGCGAGCCCGAGCGTGCCGATGCGCTGGATCGTTCCACTATCAGGTACCAGCGTGCCCGCGAGCGCGTGCAGAAGTGTGGTCTTTCCGCGCCCGTTCTCTCCGACGATCGCCACACGGGACGCGGGAGTGACGACGAGATCGACATGGTTGAGCACCGGGGTTACGCCTCGCATTACGGAGACGTCGGAAGCGGTGAGTTGCGCGCGATGGCGCGCCGGATGACGGTTAGTAGGGGTAAGCATTCAAATCCTTCAGCAAGGCGCACCGCGACGAGCCAAACAGCCAGCGGGCACGCAAATGACGGGGACCCTTCCAGGGTCAGAACGAGCGGCCGTCGCTAGCTCGGAGTTGCTCAACGAGCGCGGTAGGCCTACTCAACCGTCACAGGAAATACAAATGCATGCTTCCAGTGTACCCCATAAGGTCGGCAACGCTCAGTCCCCACCTCCGCAACCAAGCATGTAAATGTCGATAGCAGTGCCGACCTCCCAAAGCAGACTGCGAAGCGACGCAAGCCACCGCTGGCGCGTCTCTTCCGGTGATTGTGACCGGCCCGACACCTCAGTAGCGAGAGAGAGGTAAAGCCCCACGAGAATCTGTGGACGCAAGTCAGATGTGTCGGCGGGGTCTATGCCGAGGCGGCGAACGTAGGCATCGCGCAGCCGGATGCTAAGTGACTCATGGAGGTAGGCGAGTTGGCGCTGAACGCGCGCATCGTCGCCAAGCTGATTGCGAATCGCCTGTCGTCGCCTGTCCAGTTCGGTCGTCGGGATCAAGAAGAGTTGCGCAGTCGCCCAGTCAAGCGTCTCGATCGCGTTGAAGTGTGAAGGCGCTGTAAGTACAAGCTCAGCGAGATGCTCTGTGTGATCGTCGCTGAAGAGTGTGAGTTCTTTGTAAGGGAAATAGCGGAAAAAGCTTCGCTGAGATACTCCTGCGCGTTCAACGATGTCTTCGACCTTCGTTTCGTCGTACCCGCGTTCTTCATACAGCTCAATCGCCGCTGTCTGGATCGCGCGGCGCGTAGTGGTCTTGTGTCGCGCACGCGCTCTGGTTTGGTTCGTCATCGCCTCCATTATGGCCGCCATGGGGCATGTTCATCCCTTGTTCACACTCACGCAAACTGGCATATGTGCCACTTATGCATGATGGATCACATGACCGCTCTTGCCCCGCCGAACTGGCGACCACTTCCTCTTCTCGGCCCGCATGTCTCTCCCAACAACGGGTTGTATCGCGCTGCGGCGCTCAGCCATGCCACCCGCGCTGAACTCGCACAGTGTCCAGATGAGCTGACATGGCTCGATCTGCGCACCCGCGGCGAGCTTGAGCAGGAAAGTCGGGAACACTTGCCAACGACGTGGCAGCATGTGCATGCCCCCTTCATGGAACTGGATGTTCAGGCCGGCCAAGAAGCCCAAGCTCTCGACGGCTTGATTGACGGGAGTGCCACCTTCGGCGATCACTACTG
>DXDC01000356.1 GCA_019115685.1 Candidatus Agrococcus pullicola | reverse complement strand
GCAGCACCACGGGCAGGAACATGAGGTAGATCGGAATCGCGGTGGGGTCGAACACGGGCGTGTGGAATTCCGGAAGCCCGACGAGATCCGCTTCGCCGACGCCGCTCCAGTCGACCTCCCCCATGATGGCGGCGGCGATGTAGCCGACGACGACGCCGATGAGAATCGACAGTCTGCGAACCATACCGCGCCCCAGCACCGTGATCAGGATGATCGCACCCAGGGTGATGAGCGCGAGTACCGGGGATGCTGCGAAGTTGTCGCGGGCTGCGGGTGCAAGGTTGAAGCCGATGAGCGCGACGACGGTGCCGGCCACGACGGGTGGCATGAGCGCATTGATCCAACGCGTGCCCGCGAAATGGGCGACGGCTCCGACGATCAGAAGGCAAGCTCCGGCGAGCACGATACCGCCCAGCGCGACGCCCTCGCCGTGCGAAGACATGGCGACACCGATCGGCACGATGAACGCGAACGACGACCCCAGGTAGCTCGGTAGCCGGTTGCCGGTGATGAGCAGGAAGAGGATCGTGCCTAACCCTGAGAAGAACAGTGTCGTCGCCGGCGGAAAGCCCGTGATGACGGGCACGATGAACGTCGCGCCGAACATCGCGATAACGTGCTGGCCACCCAGGCCGATGGTCTTCGGCCAGCTGAGCCGTTCTTCCGGCATGACGATGCCGCCGTTGTCGCGGCTGAGGGTCCAGGGGAGTTTCACGCCCCTTATCGTATGGTGCCGCAGGCCGCATCGTGCCTAGCTGTGACGAGGCGTGGCAGGTAGTGTGTTCCCATGGACCCGGTCATGCACTCTGACGGCGGAACAGCCCATCTCGTTCGTGAGGCGGATGGCAGACTCGTGTCGCAGGGTGACACCATCGTTAGCGACAAGACAATGTACGCACTGATTGATGCCTACCGTGTACGACGCTCTCGTCGCGATGGCGGCTCACGAGAGCAACGCGACCCTCGTGACCCGGGATGTACGGGCACGTTCAACCTATGAAGCCCTGGGCGTTACTGTCGAGGTGCTGGCAAGCGACTGAGGATCGCCACGACCGCATCCCGGCTGCGCTCTGCTGCCTCGGCAGCGTCCATGTGGAAGTCCTGGCCTGCCTCCGGGCCGCACAGATCGGAGATACCCCGCACCGATAGCCAGGGGATGCTGAAGGCGCTCGCGGTCTGCGCTATTGCGCACGACTCCATGTCGGTGGCCACGGCATCCGGGAACGCTTCTCGGGTGTCGGCGACGTTCTTGGCGGTTACGAAGGTGTCGCCGGAGAGGATGCGGCCGAACCGCCAGTGCTGTTGCGCCGCGTCTCGTGCCGCTTCCAGCAGTTCGTCTGCGGCATTGAAGCGAACCGGTTGGCCCGGTACCTGGCCGCGCTCGTAGCCGAACTCGGTGGCGTCGGCCGTGCCGTAGGTGCTTGCCTCGCTCACGGCGACGTCGCCGATTGAGATGTCGCGGGGGAGTCCGCCCGCCGTGCCCGCTGAGATGATCGCCTGCGGATTGAATGCGGAGGAGGCCCAAGCCGTGGCGGTGGCAGCGGCGACCAGGCCGACGCCGGTGCGCGCCACCACGAGATCCCGGCGGTCGAGTGCGCCGCGGACGGCGTGGATGCCCGAGGCAGGCGCCTCGACGCTCTCAGCGCCTTCCAGCAGCTCGATGAACGGGTCGGCCTCCAGCTGCATCGCCGTCAGGATGACGACGCTACGCGTCATCGCGCATCACGGTCTCCCACTCGTCGCGTGCTGCCAGGAACGCGCGGACGGCATCCTGCGCGCCCTCGAGCGTGTGGTTCGCGCCCCAGCCGCACTGCGTCTCGTTCGCCGCAGGTACCTCGGTGGCTTCGAGAATGTCGGAGAACGCCCGCTCGATCAGCGGCAGGAACTCGTCCGTCTCGACGCCGAGCATGAGCGCGTAGAAGCCGGTTTGGCATCCCATCGGCGAGAAGTCGATGAGCTTGTCGGTGTGGTTGCGCATCAGTTCGGCCGTCAGGTGCTCTATCGAGTGGATCGACTTCATGTCGAGATGGCTCTCGTTCGGCTGCGTGAAGCGCACGTCGTATTTCACGAGCACGTCGCCGCCCGGCAGCTCCTTGCGGTCGGCGACGCGCACGAACGGCGCAGCGACGGCGCGGTGGTCAAGGTTGAAGGACTCCACATTCATACGCATGGCACCAGCCTATGCGGTCCCCCGCGCTCGTAGGGTGCGAAAAACTTCGAAACATGACCGTCATGTTTCGAAGTTTTTCGCACCTAAAACGGGGTTGGGTGGCGGGAATTACGCCTTGCGGGCGAGCAGCCCCGTGTCGACGTCGTAGACGAAACCGGCAACCTTGACGCGACCTCCGATCACGGGATGCGTCTCGACGCGGTGGACGTCCTCGGTCAGCGTCGCAGCGGCATCGCTGATCGCTCCGAGATCCATCCAGGTGATGTCCTGGCCGGACGCATCCATGATGCGCTGCTTCAACTCCTGCTCGCTCGCCGACGCCATCGCGCAACGCGTGTGCTGCACCACGATGACGCGGTCGACGTTGAGCAGATTCACGCCCAGCACGAGCGCGATCAGCACACGATCGGTCACACGTCCACCGGGGTTGCGCAGAATCTTCGCGTCCCCGGGCTTCAGGCCGACCATCCCGAGCGGATCGATGCGCGAATCCATGCACGTTACGATCGCGACGCCCGACTTCGCGATACCGTCGAAGCCCTGCATGTCGAATGCGCTCGCGTAGTCACGGTTCGCGGCGATCAAATCGTCGAAGTGCTGATCCATGGTTTCAGCGTACTGCGATGTGAGACTGTAACCATGCGCATCAACGACACCGCCGCCCGCATCGACGCCATCAACCGACGCTACGCGGAGATCTACGGCTTCGAACGCTCGAGCGACTGGCTCATGCTGAAGCTGCAGGAGGAGTTTGGCGAGCTCGCCGACGCCTACCTGCAACTCACCGGCAGACAGCGGGATAAAGGGGGCAATCAGGATGCCCGAGAGCGTTTCGCGCTCGAGCTCGCGGATGCCGCCGGCCTGCTGCTTGCGTTGGCCCAGCAGGAAGGTGTCGATCTGGAGCGTGCGATCGACGCGAAATGGCTGGTCTGGGATCGCCGTGAGAACCAGCGCGATGACGAGCTCACCGATGCGGAGCGGGCGATGCCGGGCGAGACCTACCGCGGCCGCGAGGAGCCCTGATCGTCCATGCCCGGGAGCCAACAGGCGAGCGCTTCGGCGACATCGGTGGCCTGGGCTTCCCCTGCGGCGAGTGCGATCACGAGGTCGTACGCCGGGTCAGGGGGCGCGTGCAGATCCATGCCATTCAGGTCGAGGAACACCACCATCGCCAGCCAGCCGAGTCGTTTGTTACCGTCTACCAAAGCGTGGTTCCGAACCAGGGATTCGATCAGCACGGCGGCTTGGTCGAGCAGCGTCGGATATGCCGGTCGACCCCAAAGCTGTGTTGCCGGCCTCCGCGCGGCCGCTTCGAGCAGGCCTATGTCGCGAACCGGACCGACCGCCAAGTCGTCCACGAGAAGCAGAAGGTCTTCGAGGCTCAGGAATACCGTCACTTGCCCAAGCGGGCGAGCAGTTCGGCATAGCGCTGTCGGTACCTAGCCGAAGACTCGCGTATCGTTCGTTCGTGACCGCGTCGTTCAGCGGCTTCGCGAATGGCGCGCACTGTCGCCTCCTGACGACTCAGGCCCTGCTCGGCCGCAAGATCGGCCAGCAACTGCTCGTCGTCAGGGGTGAGTCGAAGTGTCATAGCCATGGGGGAATGGTATCAAATTGGTATCAGTTGGGCTTTGATTACTCACTGTTGCCGTCTCGCGACGTTGGCGGCGCGGTGTGCATGCCCTAGCGTTGAAGACATGACGCAGCGCGCAACCGTCGTCGGTGCCGGCATCGCCGGCCTCACTTCCGCTATCGCTCTGGCCGAGTCCGGGTACGAGGCCGTGGTGCTCGATCGTGCAGCAGGCCCCTCGGATGCACCGCTCGGATTGGCGATCACCGGTAACGGGCTCGAAGCCCTCGCTGCGATCGGGCTGCGGGGCGAAGTCGAGCGCGCCGGAGTCACCACCAGGATGGGTAGCATCCTCACCGACGCCGGTACAACGCTCATGGCAAAGACGCAGACAGGAGCCGGCTACATCGTCGGTATCCGCGAGGGGACGCTGCTGCGCATCCTGGCCGAACGAGCCGATGACCTCGGCGTCGAGACACGGCGAGAGACGCTTGTGCGGTCCGACGCCGATCTGCCGGAGACGGACCTCGTGGTCGGCGCCGACGGCTTGCGGTCGACAGTGCGGCGCTGGATCAAGCCTCGCGTCCAACCCGACTACTCGGGCGCCGCGTGCTGGTTCGGCATCTCGGATGCGCTCGAGAGCACCCCGGAGTTCGTGACCTCGTGGGTAGGGCGCGGAACCGAGGCGGGCATCCTGCCGCTCGACAACGGCGCATTCTGGTACATCTCGGCGATCGATCGGCAGCGCGGGCCCAGCACTGCGGGCGATGACGCTGCCGCAGCCGAAGCGGCGCAACTCGGCGCGCTGTTCGAAGCACCGTTGAGCGCGCACATTTCGGCGACGACGAGTGGCACGGTAACCCGTCAGCCGCTGTTCTACCTGCCGACGGGGCTGCCGCGCTTCACCTCGACGCGCACCGGGATGCCCACTCTGCTGGTTGGGGATGCCGCGCACGCGATGGTTCCCTCACTCGTGCAGGGGGCGAACCAGACGTTCGAGGATGCCGCGGTGCTGCGCGTTCTGTTGCGCGACGAACCCGACACCGAGACGCTGTTCGCGCGCTTCAACGAAGAGCGGGTACAACGCGCGCAACGGATGCAGGTTCGCTCGTGGCGCGCGATCCGCTGGATGCAGGCGACGCATCCCGTCACGGGAGCAATCCGCAATGCCGTGCTCAAGCTGACGCCGACCATGGCCGCAGAGATTCTGACCGATTGGCACGGCCGCTGGGTCTCGCCCGATGCACCGCGCTGACCCGTAGGGCTAGCGTCGATCAACCGGGGTCGATCACGGCTGCGTGAGCGTGTGCCGCAGTTTCGAGTTCGTGCTGCAGACGGTTGAGGTTCTTGCGGTGCTTGCCCCAGTCGAGGAACTGCGTGGGCATTTTGGAAGCGCTCCGCACCGTGATTCGAGAGCCGTTCGCAACGTCCGAAACGGTCAGCGTGAGGTTCTCGCCCCAGCTCGCCCACGACGTTCTCACGGAACCGGTCACGGTCCGTCCGTTCACCCGGGGTGTGCCCTCGATAACGGCGGCAACTGCGTGTCGGGATGCCTCGAGTGCGGTGTTGACGTCGACGGGGAACTCCAGAACGCGGGTGCGAGATGCGGGCATACCTCTACGCTACCCCTGCGGCCATGCGCCGCGCACCGTTTACTGCACGGGAGGCCCCTGCTGGGGCTGGCCGTAGTAGACGCCCGGAGGAAATTCAGGAGCTGGAACCGCACCCGGCCCGTACTTCGCTGCGTTCTGGCTCGTGGGGAAGATGCACATGATCATCGGCACGATGCTCAGGCCGACAATGCCCAGTAGCGCGAGTGCACCGTGGAACCCTGCGTCCTGCAGGCGACGCCACGTCACGGCGTACATCGGGAGCATAGCTGCGAGAGAGAACAGGAACATCGGGGCTGCCCAGCCGAGGATCGAAAACGACATCCAGAGGCCGAATCCCGGGTCGTTGACAGCGCTGGAGCTGAGGTTGGTCGGGTCGGAGAATTGGACCATCATCGTGACGATGGCACCGATCACGTACACGAACGCGAGAATGAACATGATGATCTGGAGCCACAGGAACGCCCACCAGTACTCGGCTCGACTCGCGCGCCCCTTGAAGACGACGTAGCCCCGCCAGAATCGCTTGAACGCCTTGCCGAATCCGACTCCGAAGTACGGCTCACCGATCGGCGGTTCCAGGGTCGACGGCTGCTGGCCGTAACCGGGCTGGTTCGGATCTGCGTATGGTTGCTGCTGGTAGCTCACTCAGCCATCCTCTCGAACTTCACCTGAGTGCGTGGTGAGCAATCGGCGGCGTTTCGGCGCCCGACGACTACGCTTTGCCGGTGAATGTCGGTGTGCGCTTCTCTGTGAATGCGGCGAACCCTTCTTTGTAATCGGGTGTTGCGCACAGCGCCGCCTGGGCACGGTTCTCGTCGGCCATCGAGTCCCAGAGCCCGATTCGTTCATCCCGCAGCCGGCGGATGAGCTCCTTCGACTCGACAAACGCCTGCGTGGCGCCAGCGGCCGCCTTCGCAGCCGCCGCGCGTGCCGCATCCAGGACCTCCTCATCCGGGAACACCTGCGAGAACAAACCGGACCGGACGGCCTCGGCGCCGCTCATCAGCCGAGCCGTGTAGATGAGGTCGAGGGTCTTGTGCGCTCCGAGCCGTTCGAAGAACAGCGCGTGACCGCCTGAGTCGAGCGTCGCCCCGAGGTTCGCGAACGGCGAGCCGATCTTGGCCGACTCGGCGACGTAGACGACATCCGTGGCGATCAGCAGCCCCAGACCGAGGCCGAGGCAGGCGCCGTGCGCTGCCGCGAACGTAGGGGCCGGAAACGCTGCCATTCGTTCGAGCAGCGGTTGCACGCTGCCTCCCAGAAAACCCAGGACGTCGTCGTTGTCGGTATCGAGGCCCGCGATATCGCGCCCCGCGCAGAACGCCTTCCCCTCGCCACGAAGCACGAGCGCGCGAACACTCGCCCGCTCCGCTTCCGCATACGCATCGCCGAGCTCGGCGAGCGTATCGGCGTTGAGCGCGTTGAGCTTCGCGGGGTCGTTCAGCGTGACCTCCGCAACGTCGCTTTCGATGGTGAGTTCGATCATGGTGTCTCCTCGTGCGTGCTGTGTCGTCGGTTCCGGCTCGGCTCACACGTCGTAGTCGACGGTGACCTTTTCACTGGTCGGGTGCGACTGGCAGGTCAGCACATACCCGTTTTCGACTTCGTCGGGTTCGAGCGCATAGTTCTCGTCCATGTTCACGCTGCCCGTCACGATCCGGGCACGGCAGGTGCCGCACACGCCACCCGAACACGCGAAGGGCACATCCGGCCGGATGCGCAGCGCCGCGTTCAGGATCGTCTCGTGTGCGTCCACGGGGCTTTCCACCTGATTGGTCTGCCCGTCCAGCTGGAAGTTGATCTCGTACACGTCATCGCCCTTGCGGATCTCCACGTGGCGGGCGCGCTTCGGCTGCGACCCGGGCTCGCCGGTCGTGAAGAGCTCGAACCGGATGTGCGCGGCATCCACGCCGTAGTCCGGCAGGGTGTCGCGCACAAGCTGCACGAGCTCGAACGGGCCGCACAGGAACCATTCGTCGACGGTGGCGGGGAAGATCAGGCTTTCGAACATCGTGCGAAGGCGGTCCTGATCGAGTCGCCCGGACATCAGCGGCGACGACCGCTGTTCGCGCGAGAGCACGTGGTGCAGTGCGAAACGGCTCGGGTAGGCGTCCTTCAGGTCAGCGAGCTCCTCTACGAACATGACGTCCATCGTGGAACGGTTCGAATAGAGCAGCGTGAAGCGGCTGTCGGGGCTGCTCTGCAGGACGGTGTGCGCGAGCGATGCGATCGGCGTGATACCGCTGCCGGCAGCGATACCGACGACATGCTTCCCGTCGAACGAGGGCAGATTCGAAGTGAACGTGCCCTGAGGGCTCATGACCTCCATCTCCTGGCCCGGCTGCAGGGTGTCGTTCGCCCAGTTCGAGAACAGCCCACCCGCATCCCGTTTGATCGCGACCGAGAGCTCGCCCGGTTGGAGCGGTCGGCAGATCGAATAGGATCGTCGCAGTTCGTCGCCCTCGACAAGCGCGCGCAGAGCGACGTGCTGGCCGGGCAGGTAGTCGAACTGGCCGTGCAGGTCATCGGGAACATCGAACGTGACCTCGACCGAGTCTTTTGTGAGCGGCGCGACCCGCTTCACGCGCAGCGAGTGGAAGGTTGCGCGCTTGCGCGGCGCGGGCGAAGTAACGCTGCCGAGATTAGTGGCTGCCATGGCTCCTCCTTGAGCGTGGGCCGGAACGGGCCAAGAACACGGATCAGTGGGGTTTGAAGAAGTCGAACGGTTCGAGGCAGGAGAGGCATTCGTAGAGCGCCTTGCACGATGTCGACCCGAACTGCGAAACGGTCTTCGTGCGCAGCGAACCGCAACGCGGGCACTTGACTCCCAACTGCACGGGTATCGGGCCGGATGTCGGCTTCGGCCCCGGGGGCGCGATACCGTATCGCTCGAGTTTGCGCTTACCGGCGTCGCTCATCCAATCGGTGCTCCACACGGGCTTCAAGACGAAATCGACCCGTACATCCCGGTACCCGGCCTCCGTCAGTGTGAGCACGACGTCATCGCCCATCTGATCCATGGCGGGGCATCCCGAGTACGTCGGAGTGAGTGTCACGACGGCGGTTTCGCCCTCGAAGCGCACGTCACGAAGCACTCCGAGGTCTTCTATCGTGAGCACCGGGATTTCCGGGTCGGTCACCGTCGCGGCGAGTTTCCACACCGCATTCCGATCCAGTACTGCGGTCATCGTCATCACCAGCTCGCTCCCGGGAACTGCCGCGCGAGTACCTGCATCTCCGCCAGGAGGGGGCCGAGGTACGTCGAGTGCATCCCGCGGCGACCGCCACCGGATGACTGCGCGACTTCCGGCTCGTCCAGCTCGGCTTCCTGCAGCACCTGCCGCAGGACCGCCATCGTCGGCTCTCGAAGTTCGGATGGGCGCGGCACGTGCGCGAGGCGGTCGAACAGTTCGTCGTCGGTGAAGAGTTCGTCGAGGTACGGCCAGTTGTTGATCAGCGCACGTTCGAAGCGCCGACGCGACTCATCCGTCCCGCCCGCAAGCCGCAGTGTCCACATGACGGCGTGGTCGCGGTGATAGGTGACTTCCTTGAGCGACTTCTCCGCGATGGCGGCCAGGCCCTCCGAGTCGGAGGCCTGCAGGCGGCTGTAGAGCTCGAAGAGGTACGCGGATGTCAGGAGGCCGCGTGCGATCGTGTGCGCGAAATCGCCGTTCGGCTGCTCGAACAGCCAGGCGGATCGGAACTCGTGCTCGTCGCGGAAGTACGCGAGCTCGTCTTCCGTTTTGCCGAGAGCGCTGCCGGCGAAGTGCAGGAAGTTACGCGCGTGCCCGAGCATGTCCAGGCCGATGTTGCCGAGCGCCATGTCCTCCTCGAGCTCGGGCGCCCGCGAAATCCACCAACCGAGCTGCTGCGCCAGAATCAGGGAGTCGTCACCGAGCCGCAGCGCGTACTCGGCTTCGTCGGACGTAGCCGTCGACCCCGTTCCGGAGTACTCTTCCTCGAGTTCGACCTCCGAGACGGTCACGTTGGCATCGGCATCCGGATGCGTCATAGGTGAGGCACCCCCTGGCTCTTCTCGTAGTACGTCGCGTGCCGGAAGTTCTTGCCGGCGGGCGACTCGAAGAACGCCCCCTTCTGCCCGGGGTCGCTGGTCGTGA
>DXDC01000355.1 GCA_019115685.1 Candidatus Agrococcus pullicola | reverse complement strand
CATGATGTACAACTCGGGGCCTGTTGCGGCCGGCACATAGGGGTGCGCGTCACCCACCACGAGGAACCCGCCGATTCGACCATCCGGCAGCACAGAGACCCACCCGCCGTGCCCTTCGGCGCACCAGCCCGTGATCTTCTCGACCCGCGCCGGGATCTGGGACCACGGCTGTGACCCCCACTGCTGCGTATTGCCGTTGGCGTTCATCCAGACGACAGCGTCGTCGAACAGAGCGACGACCTCGGCGGCGTCATCTGAGGTGGTCGGGCGGATCTTCGGTTGCACATACGGATTCATGGTTGCTCCTCGTCGTCGAGCGGCGCCTTTTGGGCACCTCTAGCAAGCTACGCCCAACTGAGCGCACCCGAGAGCAGGTTTCTCGCTCGGCGAACAACGCTGAGGCGAAAAGCCGTCGATCAGATGAGCCCGTGTCTGCGGAAGGCCTTCGCGATGCCGTTCTCATTGAGGGGTGCGGTGACTTCGTCCGCCAGCTCCTGCACCGCCGATTCGGCGTTCCCCATTGCGATACCGACACCGCAGACCTCGAACATCTCGATGTCATTCCAGTTGTCCCCGATGCCGATGGCGTCTTCGGCATCGATGCGGAGATGATCGAGCAGCTCGACGATCGTCGCACCCTTGTTCATCCCGAGGGCAGCGATCTCCGCAGACTTTCCGAGCGGCATGGGCATCGTGCCGGTGACGTGCATGAATTTGCCGTCCAGCTCCTCCAGCACTCGCTCCACCGCGGCCGGGTCATCGCTGAGGATCACGGTCTTCGAGATCGTGTTCGGATCGGCGCTTGCCACTTCGCGCAGCGGTGCGATGCCTTCGCCGAGCAGCTCGACCCAGCCTTCCCGGGGGCCGGAGCCGCGCTGTTCGGCCAACTTCGCCCGCAGCTGATCCCAGAAGGGGGCCACTCCCGGGCTGATGTACATGGCATCGTGCCCCTGCAGAAACCAGTGCACACCGTGCGCTTCGAAGCGCTCCTGCAGGTGCGCGACCGCCTCTGCGCTGAGGAGCCGGGTTACGACGACCTCCTCGCCGAAGGTTGCGTGCCCGCCGCCGTTCGTGATCGCGCCGTCGAACCCGATGTCGAGCAGCACCGAATCGAGGTCGACGGCGCTTCTGCCCGTGCAGAGAAACACGAGGTGCCCGTGCTTCCGCGCCGTCTGGATTGCCTCGATCGCAGACGAGGGAATGTACCGGCCGTCTTCGACGATGGTGCCGTCGACGTCGAGGAACACGGCTCGGGTGCGGGTCGTACTGGTCACTATCGCTCTCTACTCAATCGACATGCGTGCTTGCGCGTCAGCCGGGATGCACGGCCGCAGCGGCCGCCTTCGCCGCGGCGGGCAGAGCATCCAGGATGCGCGTCACCGCGCCGTCGTCGTGCGCGGCCGAGACGAACCATGCCTCGAACGCGCTCGGCGGCAGGTAGACGCCGGCATCGAGCATCGCGTGGAAGAACGGGGCATAGCGGAACGCCTCCTGCGCCTTCGCCGCAGTGAAATCGATCGGCGACTCCGGTGCGAACGCAACCGAGAACAGCGTACCGAGGCGCGTGATGGCGTGCTCGACACCTTCGGCCGCGAGCGCGTTGCCGAGCCCGTCGACAAGCGCGGTCGCAACGGCATTCATACGGTCGTACACGGCATCGTCCGCCAGTTGCAGCGTCGTCAGACCTGCGACGACCGCGACGGGGTTACCCGATAGCGTGCCCGCCTGATAGACCGGGCCGAGCGGCGCCAGCAGGTTCATCAGATCCGCGCGGCCGCCGACTGCCGCGAGCGGCATCCCGCCACCGATCACCTTCCCGAAGGTGAAGAGGTCGGGGGCGATGTCGCCAGCGAGTCTGTCGACACCCCATACGCCTTCGCGCGTGACGCGGAAGCCCGTGAGCACTTCGTCGCTGATGAGCAGTGCACCGTTGCGGTGCGCGGTCTCGGCGAGGAAGGCGTGGAAGCCATCCTCCGGCAGCACGACGCCCATGTTCGCAGCGGTGGCCTCGACGATCACGCCGGCGATCTCGTCACCTCGTTCTGCGAAAACCTGCTCGATGGCTGCACGGTCGTTGTACGGCAGCACGATCGTCTGGTTCGCCACTGCTTCCGGAACACCGCCGCTGGCCGGCAGCGCGAGCGTCGCCAGGCCCGACCCGGCTGCTGCCAGCAACCCATCCGAATGGCCGTGATAGTGACCGTCGAACTTCACGATGAGGTCACGGCCCGTGGCTCCGCGGGCGATGCGGATCGCGGTCATGGTCGCTTCTGTCCCCGTCGAGACTAGCCGGAGCCGTTCGACGGGGTCGATAAGCCCTTCGACGTGCTCGGCGAGCTCCGTCTCCGTCGGCGTGGATGCGCCGAAAGACAGTCCGCGTGCGGCCGCTTCCTGCACGGCGGCAACGACCTCGGCGCGAGCGTGGCCGAGAATCGCGGGCCCCCAGCTGCCGACCAGGTCGACGAACTCGCGCCCCTCCGCATCCGTGACGTACGGCCCGCGAGCGCTGACGAGGAACTTCGGTGTGCCGCCGACCGACCCGAACGCTCGAACCGGAGAGTTCACTCCCCCCGGAATCGCCTGCTGCGCCCTCTCGAACAGGGCATCGTTCGCCCGAGCATCATTGAACTGTGTAGACATCACTGACCAGCGTAGTCGTCCCGGTGTCCCCCAGCATCCCGGGCACACTTCTCGGTCGCTGGGTGTCGACACGCCGGTATAGCGCGTTGACTCCAGCTATAGACCGAGAAGTGTGCCCCTACGAGAAAGAAGAGCGCAGGAGCGCCTAGCGCAGCGAGCGCGCCAACTCGATCGCCCAGTACGTGAGCACGGTGTCGCCTCCGGCGCGCAGGATGCTCGTCACCGACTCCGCGATCGCCCGGTCGCGATCGATCCAGCCGTTCGCGGCAGCGCCCTCGATCATGGCGTACTCGCCAGACACCTGGTACGCCCATACGGGAACCGTCGAGGCTTCCGCAACGTCGGAGAGCACGTCCAGGTACCAGCTGGCGGGTTTCACCATGACGACGTCGGCGCCTTCTGCGAGATCGAGCAGCGCCTCGCGCAGACCTTCGCGCCGGTTCGCAGGATCCTGCTGATAGGTCTTCCTATCACCCTGCAGGCTCGAATCCACGGCCTCGCGGAACGGCCCGTAGAGCGCAGAGGCGTATTTCGCGCTGTACGCCAGGATCGCGACGTCCTCGCGGCCCGCCGCGTCGAGCGCTTCGCGGGCGGCGGCGACCTGGCCGTCCATCATCCCGCTCATGCCGAGCAGCTGCGAGCCGGCCTCCGCTTGCGCGATCGCCATCGCGTTGTAGCGCTCGAGCGTGCGGTCATTGTCGACCCGTCCGCGGTCATCCAGCACACCGCAGTGGCCGTGATCGGTGAACTCGTCCAGGCAAAGGTCGGTCTGGATGACGGTCGCATCGCCGAATCGCTCTGCCAAGAAGCCGGTCGCAAGGTTGAGAATCCCGTTCGGGTCCGTCGCACCCGAACCTTCCGCATCCTTCTCCTGTGGAACGCCGAACAGCATGACGCCGCCGACGCCCGCATCCACCGAGTCCTCGACCGCGCGCGCGAGCGAATCGAGCGTGTGCTGGAACTGGCCCGGCATCGACGAAATCGGTCGCGGTTCGGCGATGCCCTCCGCGACGAACAGCGGCATCACGAGTTGCTGGGGGTGGATGCGCGTCTCCCGCACCAGCGCCCGCACGGCACCCGACTGCCGCAGTCGACGCGGCCGTTGCATCCCGTTCAGTTCCATGTCAGTCGTCCCCGCGCAGCACCGCGGCGGCGGTTTCAGCCATGGCCTGCGGTGTCGGCGCGGGTGCGATCGCCGCGACCGTCAAACCGAGCGCCTCGCAATCGCGTGCCGTTGGATGCCCGATCGCGATGATCGGAGCCTGTCGCAGCCGCTCGTGCACAGCGCCCAGTCGTTCCAGCTGCGTCGCCATCGAGCCGCTCGTGACCAGCACCGCGTCGACATCCGCGTGCTCGAACGCCGCAGCGTCATGGATACTCGGCTCGGGCCGGTAGGCCGCGAACGTCTCGACGCGCGCGCCTGCTGCTCGCAGCCCATCGGCGAGCTGCGGTCGAGCCAGCGCCGACTGGGGAATGAACACCAGCTCGCCGGCCTCGCCCGGCCACTCTGCAACGAGCCCGGCGGCTGATCGCTCCACCGGCACGAAATCGACGTGGATGCCCAATTCTCGAAGCCTGAGCGAGGTCCCGTCGCCGACCGCGGCAACGCGTACATGCTCGGGAATCTCCGGCAGCAGCGGCACCGTGTTACGGCTGGTCACGATGAGCCAGTCGACATCTTCCGGCAGCACGACGGGCTGCTCGCTCGGCACGATGACCGTCAGCGGAACCGTCACCGCCTCCAGTTGGTGCGCACTCAGCGCATCCACCCACTCACCGGCCTCATCCGGCTTTCTCGGAACAAGCACTTTCATCATTTGACGAGCTCCTCCGCTCCTGCCTCGAGTAGTTCTCTCACAACACGGTCGGCGACGACCGCCTGGTGCGCGACCGAGTCGGTCGCTGCCGCTTGCAGCATCCGCGTACCGTCGAGCGCGTAGACGCTCGCCGTCAGGGTCAGCGCGCCGTCGACGATACCGGCGGACGCGCCGACCGGGGCCGAGCATCCCGCTTCGAGCCCGGCGAGCACGAGCCGCTCCGCCCCGACCGCGGCACGTGTGGCTTCGTCCTCGACGACCGCAACCGCACGCTGCGCATCTTCGTCATCCGCTCGTGTCTCGATCGCGAGCGCACCCTGCGCGGGCGCTTGCGGGAAGCGCTCGGTATCGAGGGCTTCGGAAATGCGGTCGGCGAAGCCGGCGCGTTGCAGACCGGCAACCGCGAGCACGACGGCGTCCAGGTCGGGTTCAGAGCCGATCGCACGATCCATGCGGGTCGTGATGTTGCCGCGGATATCCACGACGTCGAGGTCGGGCCTGGCGCTCAACAGCTGCGCCTTGCGCCGTGGCGAACCGGTGCCAACACGGGCTCCCTCCTGCAGCTCGTCAAGCGTTCGGCCTCCCCTCGATACAAGCGCATCGCGCGGGTCCTCTCGCGCGGGTACCGCGGCGAGTGCGATGCCTTCAGCGGGCGCCGTGGGGAGGTCCTTCATCGAGTGCACCGCGATATCGACTTCGCCGCTCAGCAGTGCTTCGCGCAGCGCGGAGACGAACACTCCCGTGCCGCCGAGCTGCGAAAGCGGTGTCCGGTCGACATCGCCTTTCGTCGTGATCTCGACGATCTCGACGTCCCCATCGAATCGCTCAGCGATCGCTCGGGTCTGCGCGAGCGCTAACAGCGAACCGCGCGTGCCTACGCGCAGCCGCCCGACCGGACTCGAGGATGTCATGGCTGCAGCCCGGCGATGGCCGGACGGAAGCCCAGCCTCGGGTTCTCGCTGTCTCGTGCGGGAACGACGTCGGGTGCGGGGCCGAGCGAGGTGACGGCTGCGCGCTCGGCAACCGGGCGGCCCTCCACTCGCTCCAGCACGAGGTCGACGAGAGCGTCGACGAACGCTTCGTGGACACCGGGTGTCGGGGTGCGGCGCGCCCAGAGCCCGTGCTCTTCTGCGGTCTCCAGCGCTTCCTCATCGAGATCCCACATGACCTCCATGTGGTCGCTGATGAAGCCGATCGGCACGATGACAACGGCTTTGCGACCCTCGAGTTCCTCGATGGCATCGTTGATGTCCGGCTCGAGCCACGGCTGCGAAGGCGGCCCGGAGCGCGACTGGTACACGAGTTGCCAGCCGACGCCGGGAGCAGCGTGTTCGGCGACGTATGCCGAGACGTCGAGGTGCTGCCGCTCGTAGGCTCCCATGCGGGTGCCGTCGGCGCGGGTACCGTAGTCGAACTCCTGGTCGCCGGAACGAATCGCATCGTCTTCCGGGATGCTGTGGGTGACGAAGAGCAGTTCGATCTCGGTGTCCGCGATACCTGCCTCACGAGCTTCGGCAACGGCCTGCTGCACACCCTCGACGAAAGGAGCCACGAAACCCGGGTGGTTGTAGAACGCGCGCACCTTGTCGATCTGCACGTCTGCACGCAGGCCCGACGCCTCCAGCGCATCCGCCCAGTCCTCACGGTACTGGCGGCACGACGAGTACGACGAGTACGCGGATGTCGCAATCGCGATCAGCCTGTCGTGTCCGGCCGCGTGCGCCTGCGTCAGCGCGGTGTCGAGGTAGGGCTCCCAGTTGCGGTTGCCCCAGTACACCGGCAAGTCGACGCCACGCTCGGCGAGCCGCTGCTCGAGCGCCGCCTTCAGGTCGCGGTTCTGCTGGTTGATGGGGCTGACGCCGCCGAAGTGGCGGTAGTGCACCGCGACCTCTTCGAGGCGCTCGTCGGGGATTCCCCGCCCGCGCGTGACATTGCGGAGGAAGGGCAGCACGTCGTCTTGTCCCTCCGGGCCACCGAACGACGAAAGCAGAATCGCGTCGTACTCGGTCGGCTCCTCCACGAACCTGGCTCCCGCACGCGCCTGTTCGGTCGCGCTCGGAACGGCGGCGCCTGCCTCCATGTGCACACCCGTCGCTGCTGCGGGTTTCAGTGTCTCGGTCACGCAAGGACCTCCTCGATCTGGTCCGCTTCAATGCGGCGTCCCGTGTAGAACGGCACCTCTTCTCGGACGTGGAGTCGCGCCTCGCTCTCGCGCAGGTCGCGCATCATGTCGACCAGCTCGTCGAGCTCATCCGCTTCCATGGGCAGCAACCATTCGAAGTCACCGAGCGCGAACGCGGAGACCGTGTTCGCGACGACGCCCTTGAATTTCGCCCCCCGTCGCCCGTGGTCGGCGAGCATGCGACGGCGATCGTCCGCCTCGAGCAGGTACCACTCGTAGGAACGGTTGAACGGGTATACCGTCAACCAGTTACGAGCGTGCTCTCCTCGAAGGAACCCTGGCACGTGCGCCTTGTTGAACTCGGCGTCGCGATGCACGCCCATGGCACTCCAGACGATGTCGGTGCCTTCGAGTTCTTCCGTCCGGCGGATGCGACGAACCGCGGCCTGCAGCGCTGCCGGATCCTTGCCGTGCAGCCAGAACATGACGTCGGCGTCTGCGCGCAGCACCGAAACGTCGTAGATGCCCCTCGTCGTGATGCCGTCTGCCGCAATCGCATCGATGACGTCGACGAGAGATTCATCGCCTCCCGGCTCGTCCGAAAGGCCTCGTCCGAAAACGGTGAACACCGTGTAGTCGCTCACGTGGCACTCCTATCTCGTTTCATTGCAATACTCTCGACAGACGCTGTGCGGTCTCTATGGAATGCGGTACGACGCTCGCGAGGCCCGTGCCGGCGCTCCATGCTCCGACGACCGCCGTGTTGGGGAGTGTGCTGACATCCGGCTGCACCCTGCTCCTGTTCTGCGCGAGCCGAACTCTTGCCGCCTCCAAGGGAACGGGAAGCGATTGTCCGAGAATATGCTCGGCATCGCGGCGCGCAAGCGAAAAACACTCGTTCTCGCTGAGCTCTGCCGTGTCGGGGGTGCGTCCGGCTCTGCCGTACGAGAGTCGGACGACCTCACGCCCTCCGGCGGCCTCCCGCAGCCACTGCCACTTCGCGGTCGCGTGTGTCAGTGCCTTGGCCGTGACGTCGTGAGCGTCGGCGGTGACGAGAGCTCCCGACCCGCGGGGCGTCCCGTCGATCGAGCCTTCCGGCAGCACGAGCGTCACGAGTTCGACCTTCGCTGCCTGCACGCCGATCGGGGGCCGCGCGGGTTGCAGCTGCCGCAGCAGTTCCGCAGCGCGGACGCCGTCCGTCGCGATGACGAGCGCTCGGGCCTCCGTCATGCCGTGCAGGCTGCGAATCTGCCAGTTGCCGGCGTGACCGATGCTCGTCGCAGGAGCGGCCAGTCGCAGAATGCCGCCGTGTCGCTGCAGGTCGGTTGCGAGCTCCTGCACGAGTTTGTGCATACCGCCGACGATGCCCTGCACACCGGCTCCCGGTCGCGCTGCGGAGGGCCCGCGCAGCGCTGAGACGGCCGCTTGGAGCGAGCCGTGCTCCCGAATGGCATCCAGCAGCGGGGGCGCTATCTGCCGGACCGGTACGTCGTCGGGCATCGATGAATACACACCTGCGACAACGGGTTCGACGAGGCGCCGCAGCACGCGCTCCCCCATGCGCTCGCGCACGAGGTCGCCGAGCTTCCCGCTCTCTGTGCCGATCTCGGCCGCAAGCTGCAGGTCTCGCCGCGCCTCGTGCACACCCTCCTCGCCGATGACGCGCAAGACGTCGTCAGCAGTCACATCGCCGGGGATGCCGAACAGCGTGCCCTGCGGTGTCGGAGCAGCGCCGTCTCCGAAAATGAGCCAGGAGCCCAGTGGGTTGGGGTCGACGCGGTCGAGGCCGAGCTCATCGACGAGTTCGGCGACCGCACCACCCCGCGTCGCAAACGACTCCGCACCGCGATCGAGCGTCAGATCAGCGATTCGCAACGGTCGGACCAGCCCGCCGGGTTCCGCCGCTGCCTCAAACACCTCGACGGAGTGACCGAGCTTTGCGAGTTCGCGTGCGGTGACGAGACCGGCGACGCCCGCTCCGACGACTGCAACGTCAATGGTCATACGGAGTGCACCAGCTCCACGATGCGTGTCAACTGCTCCGGATCGGCCTCCGGCGGGACTCCGTGGCCGAGGTTGAACACGTGCGCCCTTGCGCTCCTGCCGCGCTCGAGAACGTCGCGGACGGCCGGCTCGATGGCCTCCCACCCTGCGCCGAGGAGGGCCGGGTCGAGGTTACCCTGCACCGTCACATCACCCGGGATGCGCTGGATGGCTTCATCGAGCGGCGTTCGCCAGTCGACGCCGACCGTGTCGACATCGAGGTTCATTTCGCCATACAGTTCCGCTGCCCCGACCCCGAAGTGCACGAGGGGAACATCCAGATCGCGCACGGCATCGAGCGCTGCACGCGAGTGCGGAACGACTCGATCTACGTACTGCCGCTTCGGTAACGACCCAGCCCACGAGTCGAACAGCTGGGCCGCGCTAGCTCCTGCCAGTACCTGCTCACGAAGGAACTTCCCCGTTACGCCAGCTGCCCACTGCGCCAGCTGTCGCCAGGCCTCCGGATACGCGTGCATGAGCGTGCGGACCGGCATATGGTCCTTGGTGGGGCGACCCGCGACGAGGTACGCAGCAAGCGTGAACGGAGCGCCCGCGAAGCCGATGAGCGGGGTGCCGGTCTGCTCCAGTTCCCGAACGGTCAACCGCACCGCTTCTCGTATCGGCTCGAGCGCCGCGTCGGTCAGTTCGAGGCTCGTGATGCGCTCAATCGCTTCCGGCGAATCGGCAGGTTCGGCAACCACCGGGCCGATGCCCGGCTCGATGGTCACGTCGACGCCAGCGAGCCGCAGCGGGATCATGATGTCGCTGAAGAAAATGCCGGCATCCACTCCGTGTCGACGAACGGGCTGCAGAGTGATCTCACTCGCGAGCTCGGGGACCAGGCAGGTGTCGAGCATGTCGCGCCCCTGGCGCAGCGCCCTGTATTCGGGCAGCGAACGACCGGCCTGACGCATGAACCACACGGGCGTCACCTCGGGCCGATCGCCTCGATAGGCGCGGATGAGCGGTGCTTCTGCCGCATACGAACGAAGGGGATGCCTCTCGGGCAGCGCGCTGAGCATAATAGTCCCATCGTAGTCGCCCCACGGGTATGTCGCTGCCTCTGGAACGCCCTGGGACGGCTGTGCTGCGCGCCCGAGGGCTCCGCAGGCGGCAGTCGCGCCGGTAAGCGGTAGACTAGAGCCCGTCATGCTTCTTGCCCTTACCGCCAGTCACAAGACCGCAGACTTCGACACTCTCGAAGCTCTGTCACGCGTCGACCCGGATTCGCTGGCCGCCACCCTTCGTTCGCACGAGGAGATCTCCGGCGCCGTCGTGCTGTCGACGTGCAACCGTTTCGAGGTGTACGTGGATGCCGCGGCCGGCCTCACACAGGAGCTCGCGATCGACCGCGTGCGTAGTGCGCTGGCGAAGCAGGGCATCCTGGTGCCGCTGACGTGCGAGCTGCACATCGACCAGGAGGCCGCTGAGCATCTGTTCTCCGTGGCGTCCGGGCTCGAGTCGGTCGTCGTCGGCGAGGGGGAGATCGCAGGGCAGGTGCGACGAGCTCACCGGCAGGCTCAGGAACTTCAGACGACATCCAGCGATCTCGAGCGGCTGTTCCAGCGCGCTAACGAGACGCAGCGCATCGTGAAGCGCAAGGCGAACGTGGGGGAAGCTAACCGTTCGGTCATCCGCATGGCCCTGGATCTCGCGACCGCGCAGATTCGATCTTGGGAGGATGCGCGCGTGCTGCTGGTCGGCACCGGCAACTACGCTGCCACGACACTGAAGGCACTCCGCGAGCGCAATGTACAGCACGTCGAGGTGTGGAGCCCTTCCGGCCGTCAACGCGAGTTCGCTACGAAGTACGGCATCGACCGAGTCGACCCGCGCGATCTGCACGTCTCCGCGACGCTCGCCGACGTCATCGTGACGTGTTCGTCGGCAGAGGACTACGCGATCAGCGCCGAGCTGCTCACCCGCGGCCGCGACCTGGGTCTCATGAACGGTGCGAAAGCCCCCGTCTGCCCTGTCACGGCGTCGTGCGATACCGAGCGTCCGTCGCAGGTCATCATCGACATGGGGCTACCGCGCAACGTGAACCCGGATGTCAAGAACGTTCCCGGCGTCAGCCTGCTCGACCTCGAAACCGTGCGCCTGCACGCACCGCTCGACCACTTGGTCACAACCGACACGGCACGGGACCACGTCCGCAAAGCCGCAAGAACCTTCATCCGCGTCACGGACGAGAACCGGCTCTCACCAGCCGTCGTTGCACTCCGTGAGCACGTACACGAAGCGCTTGAAGCCGAACTGCAGCGCGTGCGCCGCCGCGGCACCGAGGAGGAGCAGCGTGCGACCGAACAGGCGCTGCGTCACTTCGCCGGCGTCATTCTGCACAAACCGAGCGTGCGCGCCCGCGAGCTCGCGGCATCCGGTCGTCACGACGACTTCATCACCGGGCTCGACGCGCTCTTCGGCCTCGAGGCCTGACCCGGCTCGCTGCCGGAGTTGGCTCGCTCACCCGGCTTTCGTCTCGCAAGGCTGATCGGTGCGGTCGGTCGTCTCGAATCATTGACTCCAGGGTTCATGTTCGGCTGTCCGATCATCAATTCATGACACCCCCAGCGGCCGCTGTCGACAACGCTCCTGCTTGACGGCGTGCGGTTGACCGCGTGCAGCAGCAAGAGGGGGAACAGCGGTCTCCGG
>DXDC01000040.1 GCA_019115685.1 Candidatus Agrococcus pullicola | reverse complement strand
AGGTCCTTCACGAGCAGCGTGAACACTTCCTCGTGCGTCGGGGCGAGCAAGTGGTCGGAGCCACGGCGATCCTGCAGCCTGAAGAGGTCGTCCCCGTACTCGGTCCAGCGCCCCGACAACTCGTACGGCTCCCGCGGCAGCAGCCCGGGAAACAGCACTTCCTGCGCTCCTGCCGCAGTCATCTCCTCGCGGATGATCTGCTCGATCTTCCTGCGCACACGCAGCCCCAGCGGCAACCATGAGAACAGGCCGCTGCCGGCCCGGCGAATATAGCCGGCGCGCACCAGCAGCTTGTGGCTGGCGACTTCTGCATCGGCGGGATCATCGCGAAGAGTACGCAGGAACAGTTGCGAAAGTCGTGCGGTCATGATCCGAGCTTATCTGCCGGAACGAGCCTTCAAGGTCACCGAGCGTTCGTGCCCCGTGTTCGATCGCGCTCCGCGTGACGGAACACGTCCTCGGCGTAACTACGGCCGCATCACCACGGCTTGTCGACGCCGTCTCCGCCGCCGTTCTCGTCGTCGCCGTAGCCGTCCTGCTCCTGGCGGTCGCGCTCCGACTGGCGCTGACGCTCCAGCAGCTCCTGCTCCTGCTCCGTCAGGTCGTCCTCTTCGTTCTGGCCGCCGTTGTCGTCGTTCTCCTCGTTGTTGCTGTCGCCGTTGTCGTCGTTGTCGTCGTCACCGCCGCCATCGTCCTCTTCGATCTTCGCTTCGATGCGAGGGACAGACTCCGTGAGCTGTTCCAGGATGTTCGGGTCGCGTTCCGCTGGTTCCTCCAAGCAACCCGGTGGCGCCTGTTCGATCAGGCCGAGAGCTTCGTAATAGAACTGATTCGCCGTGTCCCGATCGCCGATCTCACGCTGCTCGTCTCCCTGCTTCTCGATGACGTAGACGAGGTTGGTGTAGATCACGCAGAATTCGTTGGACTCGGGATCCGGGTGCAGCGTGAGCGCCTCCTCGAGCAGTTGCCTGGACTCTTCGAGCTCTCCGCTCATCCCGAGCGCTACGCCTTTGTTGTAGGGGGCTCGCCACTGCTCGTAGAAGTTCCACCAGAACAGCGGCTCCGTCTGGTCCGCGGCTTCCTGATAGGCGCGGTGGTCGTACGCAGTGATCGATGAGTTCGCGCTCATCTCCGTCGTGAAGAACTTTGTGGAGACCGCGAGACCCACCAGCGCGACGGGGATCACGCAGAGCATCAGTATGTTGCGCCAGCGTCGACGCTGGCCGTCCGTGATGGTCATGACGGCTCCTTCGGCGGAACGGTCTTCCGGATCTGGCGCATGATGTGGAATGCCTCCCAGGCCAGCAGCGCGGCCAGCGGATAGGCGAAGACCCAGTAAAGGTCGAGACGCGATTCGCGCATCCGCTCCATGGAGACCTCCGCGTCGCCATCCGAAAGTCCGTCGAGGCTCGTTCGCAGCTCGGTGCCGGGGCTCCTGTGCAGGTACGTGAGGCCCGCTTCGCTCGCAATCGACTGCAGGTTCGACTGGTCGATGGACGAAATCGCGGGCTCACCCGTCGACGGGTCGATGACGTATTCCTCGCTGAGGCCCGTGTACGTGGAGCGCGGCATCTGCGCGCCTTCCTCGGTGCCGTAACCGAGCACGAATCCTCCGCTGATCTTGCCGTTAAGGTCTGCGAAGGAATCGACCGGGTCCGCGCTGGTCTGCTCCCCGTCACCCATGTAGATGACGATGATCGGGTCGCCGGGGCTGTTGCTGTTCAGTCGTTCCACCTCCTCGACGAGCAAATCCCTTCCCGCGCTGATGGAAGAGCCGCGGGAGGTCTCCGCGATCTCCGGGCGCGTTGCGCGCACCATCTCGATGACGGCGGATCCGTCGCTCGTCAGGGGAACGTTGAGCGTTGCCGTCGAGTTGAACGTGATCACGGAGATGTCGGCACCGGCGAACGCGTAGGCGACGTCCCTGACGTCCTCCCGAACTCCGTCGAGGCGCGTTTCGTCGCCCCAGTCCTCCGCGGCCATGGACTGCGATGTGTCGATGACGAGGAAGACGTTCGCGGAGATGGAGCCGGTCGGCACGAGCCCGCCGGGGACGCCGGGATGCGCGATCATGGCCGCCACGAGCAGCACCATGACGCCGCGCCTGATCCAGCCGATGAGCTGTTTCCGCGCCACGATGGCACGCCAGACGCAGAACGCAAGCAGACCGAAGGTCGCGATAACGAGTGCGGGCAGCGGAATGTCGGGCAGTAGCGTCATAGTCTCGCCCTCCAAGCCAATCCGAGCAGACCGAGCATCAATACCGCGATCCACATCGGCCTGTTAGCCGGGTTATCGATCACTTGCACCTCCGGCGGCGTTTGAATGTAGCCGGCCTCGAGTGCGTTGATCTCGTCGATGATGGTGCGCACAGTGCCGCCGAAATCCAACGGGAAATACTCGCCGCCGGTGGCCTCGACGACTTCCTGCAGCTGGATCGAGGGCTCGTCCGTCGGGAAATGTGCGGGATTGATGGCGTAGACGCGCACTTCGTTGTCGATCGCGAGCTGCCCCGCCTGCTCGAGCGAGTACACCTGGTTGCCGTTCACGAAGTTGTCGGTTGCGAGAATGATCGAGCGCGGGCGATCGTTGTCTTCATTCAGATTCGCGAAGTCCGTTGCGCAGCTGGCGAGCCCGTCACCGACAAGTGAAGCACCCGCGATCGAGCTCGTACCGGCGCGGTAGTCGAAGTCTCCACGGCCTTCGAAAGCGTCCTCGTACTTGTCGAGCTGCTCCATGATGTAGTCGTAGTCGCTCGTCATGGGGAATGCGAGATAGCCGCTGGCATCCCAGATGCGCATCCCGATGCGCTCCCCGCTCAGGCCCTGCACGATCTGCCTGTAGATCCTGACGATCTCGGCATCGACATTCACCATCGAACCGGATACATCGAGGCAGAGCAGGATGTCTCGCTTGTAGTCCTCGTTCTGTTGCGCATCCACCGTGGCGGGCCGTGCCGCAGTGACGGCCGTGACGGATGCGATGATCATCACCAGCACGACTGCCGCAGCGGTCAGGAAGCGGTACTCGCGCATTGCCGTACGGTACGCCTTGAGCCCCGTCAGGCGATCGACGTGAGCAACGGGGAGACCCGATGACGACGATCGGCGGCGTCGGAAGATCAAGAACCCGGCGAGGAGGGCAAGCACGACGACGACGATCACGATGGGAACCCACCACCACCACATGACTGTTCCTACGCCCACGTGGCCACCACCCTTCTCGCCATCTCGATCGCCTCATCGGGGTCGGCCTTCGCCTTTCTCATGAATGAAGACGGGTAGTAACGTTCGACGGCTCCCGGAACCAGCGGTACTTGCGCGTGCCGCATATCCTCGAGCGTCATGACTTCGGCCTCGATGCCGCTCGCCTCGTGCGCGAAGAAGCGCAGCACGAGGCTGAGCCGCTGTGACAGCTCGCGGGGATCGAGCTCCCCCTCACCGTGTTCGGATGCCACTTCGTCGACGAGGTCGAGGTACTTCTGCTTGACGCTGCGCACGTCCACCTTTTTCGGAGGAGGAGGCGGCGGCTCGAGGATGCCGCGGGGTCGTCCGAAGATCCACAGCCCCGCGTACACGATCGCGATGGCCGTCAGGATGAGTGCTCCGAGCACCCACCACGGCCAATACGCCATGGGTCCGTACAGGTCGGGAGCATCAAGCGCGGCTCGCACGGCGGTGCCTCTCCAGCAGACGGAACAGTGACGGCACCGTCTCCTTGATCGAACCGATTCTGATGCCGGCGACCCCCTTCTTGCGAAGTTCTCCCTCGAGCAGATCTCGCCGCTGCTCGACACCGCGGTCGAAGACACGCTGCAGTTTGCGGCTGCGACGAACGAAATCCGGCAGCTCAGCCCTGGTGTCGACGCCCCAGACCGCTGGCGCGCCGGCCGACCTTGCCATGAGGTCCGCATCGCCGACAGACACCCACATCACTTCGTGACGGGCGTGCAGGCGACCCAGCTGCGTCACCATGTCGGGATTGAGCAGAATGTCGTCGGCCACGATGAACACGATAGACCTGTGCTTCAGCCGGCGCGCCACCTGCGTCAGGACGAAAGTCATATCGCTCTGCGGTGATTGCAGCGTGATCGATTCGTCGATTCTCCGCAGCATTCGCTCGATATGGGCTTCCGATCCGCCCTGCGGCATGTGATCGAGATTATCGCTGTTTCCGGTGAACAGCGCCGCCCGGTCCCCGTGCCGAGTCGCGAGATAGGCGAGCACGCCGACGGCCTGAATTGCGATCTCGGACTTCGGCTCGCCGCTCTCACCGACGGCGGCCATCCCCCGCCCGGTATCGACGACGAAGACGATGTTGTGCTGACGGGACGCGATGTAGCGCTTGATCAACGGCACGTTGGAGCGAGCTGTCGCTTTCCAATCGATGTCCTTGACCTCGTCGCCCGGTGCATATTCGCGCAGGTCGTCGAAATCGTGACTCCGGCCGTGATGGATAGAGGAGTACTCGCCATCCAGCAACTCGATGGTCTTGCGGTGCGCGTGAATGCGCATCCGCGTTTTGACCTTCATGAGTCGTTGCTTCACAGGGAATCGAACTCCTACGGGGTACGAACCGAGCCGAAGATGGCGTCGATGACCTGCTCGCTCGAAACACCGTCCGCTTCGGCTTCGTAGTTCAGGATGATGCGGTGGCGCAGGATGACGTGGCTGAGGTCTTTCACGTCCTCGGGAATCACGTAGTCGCGGCCGCGGATGAGTGCGAGCGCACGGCCCGCCTGGGAGAACGCGATCGAGCCACGCGGGCTGGCGCCGTACTGCAGATACTCCGACAGCTGAGCGCCGACGTAGTCGGAAGGGTGACGCGTGACGTACATCAACTGCACGATGTAGTTTGTGATGGCCTGATCGATGTAGACGCGCTTCGTGAGCCCCTGGAGGCGCATGACGTCCTCCAACGACGCGACGGGAGCATCCGGCCCCTGGTCGAACACGCCCGTCTCGATGCGGCGTACGATCTCGGCCTCCTCACTGGGGTTCGGGTAGTCGAGGATCTCCTTCAGTAGGAAACGATCGAGCTGCGCTTCGGGCAGCGTGTACGTTCCCTCTTGTTCGATGGGGTTCTGGGTAGCGAGCACGAAGAAGGGCTTCGGCAGCGGATGCGTTTCTCCGCCGATCGACGTCTGGCGCTCCTGCATCGCCTCGAGCATCGCCGACTGCGTCTTCGCACTCGAACGGTTGATTTCGTC
>DXDC01000354.1 GCA_019115685.1 Candidatus Agrococcus pullicola | reverse complement strand
CGATGACGCCATGGCGACTCGCCAGCTCGATAGCGTACGCGAGGTCGAAGAGATTGTGGCCGGCGACACCGACGCGGACGATACCGGCGTTCTCCGGCCGCAGCGCATACTCCAGCACGCGCTTGTAGTTCGCATCCGCCGCCGTTTTCGACTCGACGGTAGCCAGCGGCCAACCGTGCAGCGCCGCATCCACTCGTTCCATAGCGAGGTTCGCGCCTTTGACCACGCGCACCTTGATCCCGGCGCCACCCGCCGCCACGCGCGCCCTGGCCCACTCGGTCAGGTGCTCGAGCGCCGGTAGCGCGTCGGGCAGGTACGCTTGCAGCACGATGCCGGCTTCCAGGCGCTGCAGTTCCGGGTTCGACAGAATGCGCTTGAACACCTCGATCGTCAGGTCGAGATCGTGGTACTCCTCCATGTCGAGATTGATGAACTTCGCCGGTGCGGCTTCTGCCGCGACGCGATACAGGGGGATGAGCCGCTCGGCGACGCGCGCAGCGGTCTCTTCGAAGCCCCACAGGTTCAGTTGCGGAGCAAGCGACGATACCTTGATCGACACGTAATCGACGTCGGGGCGAGACAACAACTGGAGCGTGCCGTCGAGGCGCCGCTGAGCCTCCTGCTCGCCCAGCACAGCCTCCCCGAGGAGGTTGATGTTGAGCCTGCTGCCGTCCGCCCGCAGTTTCGTGAGGCGTTTGCCGAGTCGTTCACTGCTCGCGTCGATGACGAGGTGCGACACGAGGCGACGGAGCGCCTTCTTCGCCATGGGGATCACGAGGCTCGGGAACAACAGCCCGAAGCCGCCGCCCATGGATATCGCGAACTTCAGGTACCACTCCAGGAACCCGGGCACCCTCCTGCTGAGCCGCTCGAACTCGCGCGCCGCCACCTGCTTGTCTTCGACGCGAACGACACGGTCGATGAACCGCATCGCGAACTGCAACCCATCGGGGTCTTGCAGAAGACCCGCGAGACGTTCGGCCGCGGGGTCGCGCTTCACGTTCGGGTTCCGTTGCCCTATCCACGACCGCACCCTGTTGATGGCGGCCTGCGCCAGGTCGTCCTCGGTATCCGGTTCGGCGGGGTGGAGAATCGCTTGGCGTTCACGCTCCCACTCGTCGAGTTCCCTTTGCGTTGGTGCCGGCGGCGATTGCTGTGCGCGCTCGATTTCGTTCGGGCTCGCGACGACGAGCTCCCCTGCCGGCGGCTCTCCGTCGGCAGCGACCCGCTGCTGATCGTCCGGGAAGGACTGCTGCGCGGCCTGTTCACGAGGCGGGTTCGAGTACGGCAGGGCGGGCGGGCCCGGCTGCGGTGTACTCGAGTCGATGAACTCGACGGGCGCTGAGGGATGCGCGGGGGGAGACGGGATGCGGCCCGTGTCGCGCAAGCGCTGGTGCTCCGCCGTGACGTTCTGCTGGAGGGATTCGAACTCGGCTCGCGCTGCTCCGAGCGCTGCCGGGTCGATTTCGATCGCGCCGGTCTCCAACTGATTCCAGGATGCACTGTCGGCATCATCCGCCGTCTCGTCCTCTCCCGCGTCCTGCGGTTCGGCGATCAGCGCATCGAACTCCGCGTTGCGCTGGAGTTCATCGTCGGCGGCTGTCGATTCTTCGGGGTCGGCTCCTGACGATTCGGGCCCGGTTGCTTCCTGCGATGGCGGCTGTTCGTACGCGGGCGAGGCCATCGGGGGCTCGGCATCCGTGTCATCGGGCTGCTGATCGACCTTGGGGAGGTCGACGATGCCCGTCTCTTCCGCCGACTCGACGCCGACGACTTCGAAGTCGCCGGTGATGTCTCTGATCATCGCCGTATCGGTGAACTCGGGGGCCCCATTGATCACGGGTTGCTCTGCCGTGTCCTGCGCGGTCAACGCGTCGGAGTCGAGAATCGCCGTGTCGTGCCGCTGGCCCTCCGGCTCCTCGCCGTCGTCGTCGAGCCAGAACGGCTCTCCCTCCGTCGCGACCGGCACTTCGTCGGCACCGAAATCTTCCGAGAGTGACCAGCCGCGAGAAGGGGGCTCGGCATCCCGGCTCTCATCAGCCTGCTCAGCCTGCTCGGTCTGCTCAGGCGACTCGGCCTGCTCAGCGGGAACGTCGTTTTCAGCAGCGTCTACCGCTTCCTGCTGTTCGTCGGCATTCGGAAGTTGCTCGGCATCAGGCGTTTCGACCTCAGGCGTCTCGGCATCGTCGGCAGCCGCGCCCGCGGCGACGTCGTCAGCGGGAACTCGATCGGGTTCCACGTTCGACTGCTCACCACCGTGGGAGGAGTCGTCCGCTCGAGTCGCGTCCGGGTGATCGTCAACAGGGCGTCCGTCGTGAGCGCCATCGTCTTCGGGGCGAGCGATCGGTTCCACCTCGCCGCTGTCATCAGCGAATTGCTCAGAGAGCACGTCGAGGTCTTCGAACTCGTTGTCGTTCGACTTGCCTGGCTTCTGCGAGTCGCTCATAAACCCATGCTAGGAGTCTCTTCCGACTCAGGCGGTATCCCGCGCTCAGTCTCCTCACCAGCGCCTTCACTTTCTCCTACTCGTTGAACGCCCACACAACCTGGCCTTCATCTCGAGTTCATCGGTTTACGGACGTAGCGAAGCGGCCACACGATACTGCGATCGGCAGTCGAGTTCGCTGGCTGCAGCTTCGTCGATGATCATGGTTACGTCCGGATGCCTTTGCAGTATCGAGCCTGGACAACCACTAGACACGGGCCCTTCAACAGCGCGGCGTACAGCCGCTGCTTTACTCTCACCCTGTGCGACAAGGACGATAGTGCGAGCCTGCATAATCGTGCCCAGGCCCTGCGTAATCGCATGCGTGGGTACAGCGCTGAGATTATCGAAGAATCTGGCATTGGCTCGTCGTGTGTCAGCAGCCAGCGCAACGACTCGCGTGCGGGAATCCGGTGACGACCCGGGTTCGTTGAATCCGATGTGACCGTTGTTACCGATACCAAGGATCTGCACATCGATGCCGCCAGACGACTCGATTCTTTCTTCATATCTCGCCGCGGCCACGTGGGGGTCGCCATCGCTACCTCCCGGAACCTCGACGCGTTGAGGGGCTAGACCCAGCCTCTGAGTCACCTCGCGATGCACCACATTGGAATATCTCTCTGGGTGATCGACTGGCATACCGACGTACTCGTCCAGTGCGAAAGCGAAGAGACGATCGGCGCGCACACCCTCAAGACCGATGCCTTGTTCGAGCGCCCGATAGAGGCCGAGTGGCGAACTTCCGGTCGCAACACCCAACGTCGGCTGATCACGTCGACGAAGCGCTG
>DXDC01000353.1 GCA_019115685.1 Candidatus Agrococcus pullicola | reverse complement strand
ACCGGGCGACCCCGGGTTCGTCAATCCGGAGACCTTCCTGTCGGCCCGCGGCATCACCCCCGGCACGACACCGCCCCTGCAGCCAGGAGACCCCGACCCGGGTGGCACCTGGCCGGATGCGGCACTGCCGGTGACCAGTTCGCACACGTCCGACTCGCACGCGGCATGGGTGCGGCTGCTCGGCGACGTCGGGTACGACGACGCGTCGCTGACGGTGAACTTCCAGCGGTGGCTGACGGATCGCGGCTACTACAGCGGCGCGATCGATGGGGACTTCGGGCCCATGACCGCGACCGCGCTCCAGCGGTTCTTGACCGATCGCGGCTTCTATACGGGTGCGATCGACGGCGACCGTGGCCCGATGACGATTCAGGCCGAGATCAGATTCTTGAACGATCAGCGCCGGTTCTACTGAGCAGCGCTGACAGGGTGCCGAGAGGGGGTTCCCGGCACCCTGTCAGCGTGTTTTACTCGGGGGCGTCGCCGGGGGCGTCGCCGCCGACGGGTGGATACGCACTCCAGATGTCGTCGCCGCGCAACAGCGCTTCGGCACCACCGTCGATGTAGAGGGTCTGGCCGGTCATATGGGTGTTGGCCTCGCTGACGAGGAAGGCGAGTACCTCGGCGATGGTCTCGGCTTTCGCGTGGCCGTTCAACGGCATCGGCAGCTGCTTGTCGAGTGCGTCGCCGGCGGTCTTGAGTAGCTCCTCGGTCATGGGAGTTACGACGACACCGGGCCCTACGGCGTTGACCGCGATGCCCTCGCCTGCCCATTCGGGCATCGGAGCGACTCGGCGAACCCAGCGCGCAACCGCGCGTTTCGAGGAGGTGTAGTTGACGAAACCGCCAGTCTCGCCCTGAGCCTCCGCCTCACCGCCGATCCTGAGCGCGGTCTCCTCGTCGCCTGCGAGCATCGCGTCGACGAGTGCGGGATCGTTCGGCTGCAGCGACGAGAACGAACTCACGACGGCGACGCGCGGGTTCTCGGACTTCGCGAGCGCTTCCCGTAGAGCGTCGAGGAACTCGACAACGCCGAAGTAGTTGACAGCGCTCGTCTTCGCGATCGGCGCCGAGATGCCGGCCGCCGCTACGACCGCGTCGACGCTGCCGCCGGTTGCTGCCAGCGCATCCGCTGCCGCCTGCCTTCGCCCGTCCGCGGTGCCGAGATCGCCTTCTATGTCCGACCCGCGCAGGTCGACGCCGATGACTCGATAGCCGCGACTCTTCAGGAGTTCGTACGTTGCCTTGCCGATGCCGGAACCGGCGCCGGTGATGATTGCAGTTCGCGTCATGATGAACCCTTCGTGTCGATCGTAGAGCCCGTCGCTGGACTCCTGAACGAACTTATTTGACAGGTGTCAGACACGCCAGCGTTGGGAGCCGGAGGTCCGAGTGCGACTGCTCAGATCTTGACCGTTCTCGATCGGGTGCTTCCCGCCGCCGAATCAGTTCGGCGCGAAATCGATCCCGAAGCATTGATCGAGGGCGTCTACGCCGGCGGGTGTGACGACGACAGCCCGGCTGCTTCGCGCCTGCCGAACCCACTCGCGCTCCTTGAAGACCGTCGTGATGTGTGCACCGAGCGCTCCGGCGACATGGCTGCGTCGTTCGGTCCAATCCAGACACGCGCGGGTGATCGCACGGCGTCCCGGTTGGAAGGCCGTCTGCAGTGATTCGTCGAGCCAGCTGATGCCGTCTGTCGTCAGCTCGAGAGAATCCTCGATAAGGACGCCCTTCTGCACCAGCGCATCCGTGATCGCGATGCCGAGCGCGCCGGCGAAGTGGTCGTAGCAGGTTCGTGCTCGCTCTAGCTGCTCTTTGATCGTCGACTCTCGGAGGCTCCGAACGGGCGCAGCAGGATGGTTCCCGAGTGCGGCGACCGATTCCAGTGCGGAGGCGATGTGCGGTCCCGCGATCTGGATGTAGCGGTGTCGCCCTTGCCGACGCTCGGATACGAGCCCGGCAACCACGAGGCGGTGCAGATGCTCCGTAGCTGTCGAAGCCGCGACTCCTGTGGCATGCGCGAGTTCCCGCGCCGTCCAAGCCCTGCCGTCCATGAGAACGACCAGCATTCGAGCGCGCGTTTTGTCCGCCATGGCCGCTGCGACTGAGGCGAGATTCTCCGCGGTCACACGGCCAAGTGTGCCACGGCCATAGTTCGGCGTCCACCGAAACGTTTCGCCCCCATAATGATCGCATGGAAATTCTCGATGACCCGCGGTTCGTGGTTGCACCCGTTCCCGACGCTGATGAAGGCGTGGCGTGGCTGCGCGCCCACGTCGCCCGCTTCTCGGAGGGCATCGAGCACGAGCGACGCAGGGCACTCACACTGTCACTACTCGACGCTATCGAGCCCAGCTCGCTCCGTCGCCCCGGCCATCCGGTGGCCACCCTCGCCGAAGCAATGGGACTACCGCGTGCGACTGCGGCCGACATCGAAGTGGTGACAGCTTGCTACCAACCTCACGAGCCGGTGACTGCGGAGGCCGACGCGGCCGTTGCTCGTCTCGTTGCGGTGGCCGGAAACGCTTGGGATGAAGCAACCGCGGCTCGCATCGGAATCCTGATCCAGGCGTGTGCAGCGACGCGGTCGATGATCGCGGGAAACGAACCGCCAGTTCCTGCCACGCGCCGCATATCGCCCGCGGGCAAGGAGATCGTCGTCTCTCTCGAGGGCGGGCCGTTCGGGGCAGGACGTCACGAGTGTCCCGGGCGGGATCATGCTCTGGCCCTTGCAGAAGGGGCTCGTTCGTTCCGGGAGCTTCACCGCGCGGATGATCCACTGCTGCTGCCGGGCGCCTGGGACTTTGCTTCGGCCGCAGCCTTCGTGCGGCAGGGGTTCCGTGCAGTCGGCACCACAAGTCTCGGAGTCGCCGCAGCCCACGGGCTTCCCGACGCTGACGGAGCAACTCACGGGGAGACGATTGCGCTCGCGAAATCGTTGGTGCGTCTACCGGTTCCGGTCAGCATCGATGTCGAGGGTGGGTTCGACCTCGATCCTGCGTCGCTAGCGGCCGAACTCACCACGATCGGCGTCGCCGGCGTCAACATCGAGGATGGCCGCGGCAGCGACCTCGTTTCGATGGACCAGCAGTCCGCAGCGATATCCGCTATCAAGAGCGCTGCGCCGGAGTTGTTCGTCAACGCCCGCGTCGACACCTACTGGCTCGGCGTGAGCGCCGCGGATACGACACGAAGGGCGATGGCGTACGCCGAAGCGGGCGCAGACGGAGTCTTCATTCCCGGCCTTCGCGACCGAAAGTTGATTGCTGAGCTGGTCGAGTCGCTCGGGGAGGTGCCCCTCAATCTTCTGGCGGAACTTCCGCTGCAGCAGCTGCGAGACCTCGGTGTTCGACGGGTGAGCACGGGCTCGCTGCCGTTCAGAGCGGCATTGACGCAGGCCGTGAGCACGGTCGACATTTATCGGTCTGGAGGTTCCGTACCGGAGGCCATGAGCTATGAGGAAGCCGAGGGGCTCTGCCGGGTGGGCGTAGCAGAGTAGCTAATGCCTGACACCACGGATGAGCGTGTGCGAGGATCGAAAGACTATGGCTGACACGAGTATCACTGATCTTCTGGACGCCGCCCGATTGAGCGGCCTGATCACGACACCGAAGGGCAGGATCGTCGCCCAGGTGTCACGCCTCAACACCGCCGGTACCGCGTACCGCAGCGAACTCGCCGAGCTGATCGACGATGAAGTCGTTACGCTGACACGCGGCAGCGCATCGATCGGGTCGGTCGCACTGGCAGAGGACGGCAGCACGCTCTTCACGTCGAAGCGTGTCGGCGAAGACGGCAAGGAAGCCGATGATGCGCAGCTGTGGGCGCTGCCGCCACGAGGTGAAGCCCGTGAGCTAGCCTCTCGCCCCGGCGGTTTCGGCAAGCTCCACCTTGGAGGCGGCCGGCTCGTCGCCGAATTGAGCGTCCACTCGCAGGCGAGCAGCGAATCCGAGCATGCCGACCTCGCGAAGCAGCGCAAGGAGGCGAAGGTCACGGCCTCGCTGACCTCGGAATTCCCGACCCGCTATTGGGATCAGGATCTCGGCCCCGCGCGCCAGATTCTCGCCGTAGCCGAACTGCCGGAAGACCTCTGGACGGCGGAGGCAACATCCGACCCCGACAGTGCTGCCGGTTCGGATGACAAGGATGAGAAGAAGAGACTCCTGCACTTCCGTCACGTCACGATGCCGCACGGAAGACTGCATGGGTGGATCGCCGACCGTGCGGGTACGAGAGCGCTCGCGACCGTCGTCGACTCGGTCGACGATCTGCTCGGCGTCTACCGCGTCTACCTACTGGATCTCACGGGTAGCGAGGAGCCCCGACTCGTGCTCGACGCGTCTGCGGAGTACGAATTCGGGCCCGTCGAGTTCAGCCCGGACGGTTCGCGTGTCGTGGTCGGGCAGCACCGCACCTGGACTGAAACGGAGTCGCTGGGGCAGAAGCTGTTCGTCTGGAACACCGAGAACGGCGAGTTGACCGACCTGTGGCCCGAATTTGACCACTGGGCAGGCCCCGTGTGGCTCGACGACGAGACGCTGGTCGCCGGCAGCGACGATCAGGGCCGGGGCTCTGTCTGGATCGGCGGACTCGACGATACGGCGCCACGCCGGCTCGCGGGCGGCCCCG
>DXDC01000352.1 GCA_019115685.1 Candidatus Agrococcus pullicola | reverse complement strand
AACCCGGGACCAGCGGATTAAAAGTCCGATGCTCTGCCAACTGAGCTACAGGCCCAACTCGACAAGCTTACAGAATTTTTGAGCTCCACGATGCGCTCGCAGTGACCGCAGTTCGCGTGAGGGCGGTCTTGCCGCTACCCTCGAAGTCGGTCTTGAGAGGGGATGCATGTCCGAACACCGCAGGCCAGTACAGTTCGATTCCGCTTGGTTCGAGCAGTTCGAAGGGGACGTCGACCCCGCGTTGCGGACACAGCTCGCGCATGACACTGCGACGGCATTGCTGACGAGAGTTCGCAGCGGCGCTGGCAGCGAAGAATCGAAGCGCGTGCTGCAGCGCATCCAGTTGCTCGCACGCGAAGACGGCATCGACTCCGTCGCAGAACTCTGGTCGCAGGCACCCGAGCATTCCCTCCCCGGTGCACTGTGGCGCATCCATCTCGTGTCGACGATGATCGCTCAGCGCACGGACGAAACCGCGACGCTGTTCACTGCCGGCGTCAGCCGCCTTGAGACGGTAGACGCAGCGGTTGCCGGAGTGGAGACTCCGACAGGGCCGGAGCAGATGGTCGAACTCAGCGACAAGATCCTGCACGGAGTCTTCGCCGGAGACTTCGCCCTTGCACTCGAACGTTCCGCTTCGTTCTGCAGGGTCGTCGCCTCGGGAGCACTTGAGACAGCCGACGAACTGGATGCGCTTGACGACGACCGGGCAACCGAACTGACACGCAAAGCCAGAACGCTCATCGAAATCGCTCAGGACTTCGAGCGCTGCGCACAGCTGTGGCGCATCGACGACCTGCACTAACGGTTCCACGGGCCAACACGCCCCAGTGCATAGCCGAAGCATCCGCGGTAGAATCATGAATGCCTGGTCGCGAACCCCGGGCTCCAATTATCGCCGCTTCGAGCGGCCACTCGCCGAGAGGCGTTCCGCGGCCAGGCTTTTCTCTTGCCACCGACGAACCCTCGGCCCCCGCCCGAGTTTGTCTCCGGCAGTTCACCTGCCGTTCACCGGAACGGGGAAAACTGTCCACCCGGCATGCCTATCGTTGCCCGTGGCACGCGAGAGAGTCCCGTGCTTGTCCGTAATGGGGCATCCCGTTAACAGATCTTCCGAAGGGAAAACCGTGAAGTTCACGAAGCTTGGCCGCGTAGCAGCAATCGCAGCCGCCGGAGCACTCCTGCTGAGCTCCTGCGCAGCGAACGAAGGCGGCGGAGACAACTCCGACGACAACGGCGGCGACGAGACGACCTCGTTGTCCGGCACGCTGAACGGCGTCGGCGCATCGTCAATCGGTGCAGCCTCGGAGGCCTGGGTCGCAGGCTTCCAGACTGCGAACGACGGCGTTACCGTCAACTACGATGCTCAGGGTTCCGGAGCGGGGCGTGAAGCATTCGTCGGTGGCGGCGCCGATTTCGCCGGCTCGGACGCTGTTTTGGACGCCGGGGAAGAATCATCCCTCTGCACAGCAGACGGTTACCCGATCAACCTCCCGATCTACATCTCCCCGATCGCGGTCGTCTTCAACCTCGACGGCATCGACGAGCTCAACATGGATGCTGCGACGATCACGCAGATCTTCAAGGGTGAGATCACCAACTGGAATGACGAAGCCATCGCCTCGCAGAACGAGGGTGTCGAGCTCCCCGACCAGGCCATCTCCCCGGTCTACCGCTCGGACGACTCCGGCACGTCGGAGAATTTGGCCGACTATCTGCACGCGGTCGCGCCTGACGACTGGACCGAGGAGCCCTCGGGCACCTGGCCCTGGGACGGTGGCGAGGGCGCACAGCAGACCTCGGGGGTCGTCGATGCGGTCAGCAACAACGTCGGGACGTTCGGCTACGTCGACGCATCCCGTGCCGACGGTCTCGGAACCGTCGCTCTGCAGGTCGGCGACGAATACGTACCCTACTCGGCCGAGGCTGCTGCTGCAGTCGTAGACGCTTCGCCGATCGAGGATGGACGCCCCGATGGCGACCTCGCGGTGGAGATCGACCGCACGACGACCGAACCCGGCGTCTACCCGGCCGTGCTCGTCGCCTACGCGATCGCATGCTCCACGTACGAAGACGCCGCGAAGGGCGAACTCGTTCAGGAGTACCTGACCTACATCACCTCCGAGGACGGTCAGCAGGTCGCAGCGGATGCGGCCGGCTCGGCTCCTCTCTCGTCCACGCTGCGCGATCAGATCACCGAGTCGATCTCGCAGATGGCAGGCTAAGCAGAGCGAACATGTCACGATGGTCGGAGCGCACTCTCCGCGCTCCGACCATCGCCTTGACCATCTGCCACCTCATCCAAGGAAGCTATGACAAGCGAAACAGCATCCAAGCCGAAGCTCAGGGCGCAGCGACGGCCAGCGGATCTCGTCTTCCAGGCGGTCTCCACGATCGCGGGATTCAGCATCCTCATCACGCTGGGGCTTGTCGCCTTCTTCCTCATCATCCAGTCGATTCCCGCAATGGTCGGGGAACTGCCGGGGCCCGCTGACAACTTCCTGGAATACGTCGCGCCCCTGGCATTCGGTACGGTGTGGGCGGCGTTCCTGGCCATGATCATGGCGGTGCCGGTCTCGGTATCAATCGCTCTGTTCATCACGCACTTCGCACCGCGGAAGCTGGCATCGGCGATCGGCTTCGTCATCGATCTACTGGCCGCGGTCCCTTCGGTCGTCTACGGACTGTGGGGGATGGCGGTCGTCTCAGGGTTCATGCGTCCGGCGTACGAGTGGCTCGCCGCGAACGCCAGCTGGATCCCGCTGTTCAACGGGACCGCATCCGGCACCGGGCGTACCGTCTTCACCGCGGCGATCGTTCTGGCGGTCATGGTGCTGCCCATCATCACCGCACTCTGCCGCGAGGTGTTCCTGCAGACGCCGACCCTCCATGAGGAAGCGGCCCTCGCGCTGGGCGCCACCCGCTGGGAGATGATCAAGATGGCGGTTCTGCCGTTCGGCGCTTCCGGCATCGTCTCCTCGTCGATCCTCGGTCTTGGACGAGCGCTCGGAGAGACGATGGCCGTTGCGATGGTGCTCTCGCCATCGGTGGTGATTTCCTTCGTCATCATCTCGTCCAGCAACCCGTCAACGATCGCATCGAACATCGCCCTGAACTTCCCGGAGGCGCACGGTATTTCAATCAACGCGCTCATCGGCTCCGGGCTCGTCCTGTTCGTCATCACGGTACTGGTCAACACGGCGGCACGAGTCTTGATCAACCGCAACCCGCGCACGGGAGGTGCGAAGTGACGACTGTCGCTCCCGCAAGGAAGATCGTTTCGCGCAACACCCTCACCGCCGGGCAGCTCCCGAAGTGGATGCCGTGGGCGATCCTCGTCGGCTCCTTCGTCGTGACCGGGGTGCTGTTCGGGCTGCTCGCGATTGTTTCGGGTGCCGGACTCAACTTGACCGGTGCTGCCATCACGGGCTATCTGCTCTTCCTGATCGCGCTACCCGTCATCTCGAACATCGTCGAGGGCGGGCGTAAAGCCGCTGACCGCCTGGTGACAGGGCTCGTTTCCGGCGCGTTCTTGCTCGCGTTCATTCCGCTGGTGTCGGTGCTCTGGACCGTCATCGAGGGGGGCTGGCGTCGTTTCGACGTCGAGTTCTTCACCTACTCGATGCGCAATATCGTCGGTGAGGGAGGCGGCGCGCTGCACGCGCTGGTCGGAACCTTGCTCATCACCGCAGGCGCGGCGGTCATCTCCGTTCCCGTCGGCATCTTCACTGCTATCTATCTGGTGGAGTACGGCAGCGGCCCGGTTTCACGCGTCGTATCGAAGGGCATCACAACGCTCGTCGACATCATGACGGGCATCCCCTCGATCGTCGCGGGGCTCTTCGCCTTCGCGCTCATGTCATTCATCTTCGATGACCCGGGGTATCGGTCGGGGATCGGCGGATCGATTGCGCTCAGCCTCCTCATGATTCCCACCGTCGTGCGCTCGACGGAGGAGATGCTGAAGCTCGTGCCGAACGAACTGCGCGAGGCCTCGTACGCACTCGGAGTGCCGAAGTGGCTCACGATCGTCAAGGTCGTGCTGCCCACGGCGCTCGCGGGTATCGCGACGGGTGTGACGCTCGCAGTAGCCCGCGTTATCGGTGAGACGGCGCCGTTGCTGCTCATCGCGGGCTTCACGACATCCATGAACTACAACCTCTTCTCCGAGCGAATGATGACGCTGCCGGTGTTCGCGTACAACCAGTACGTGGCGCCGGGAGTTGACACTGCGGCCTACTTCGACAGATCGTGGACCGCCGCGCTCACGCTCATCCTGATCGTCATGATTCTCAACCTGGGCGCCCGTCTCGTCGCGAAACTGTTCGCCCCCAAGACCGGCCGATAGCAAAGGAAACTCCAACGTGTCTAAGCGAATCGAAGCCAAAGACCTCAACGTCTACTACGGCGACTTCCTCGCCGTCGAGGGTGTCGACATCAACATCGAGCCGCGCAGCGTCACCGCGTTCATCGGCCCGTCGGGATGCGGCAAGTCCACGTTCATCAGGACGCTGAACCGGATGCACGAAGTCATTCCGGGCGCCTACGTCAAGGGCGAAGTACTGCTTGACGGTGACAACCTGTACGGCCCCGGCGTCGATCCCGTGCTGGTGCGTCGTCAGGTCGGCATGGTGTTCCAGCGCCCGAATCCTTTCCCCACCATGTCGATTCGTGACAACGTCCTGGCGGGTGTACTGCTCAACAACCGGCGCATGTCGAAGAGCGACCAGGACGACCTGGTCGAGCGCAGCCTGCGCGGCGCGAATCTCTGGAACGAGGTCAAGGACCGTCTGACGCTGCCGGGGTCGGGCCTCTCCGGTGGTCAGCAGCAGCGCCTTTGCATCGCGCGAGCGATCGCCGTCAGCCCCGAGGTGCTGTTGATGGATGAACCGTGCTCGGCGCTCGATCCGATCTCGACGCTCGCGATCGAGGACCTCATAGAGGAACTCAAGCGCGAGTACACGATCGTCATCGTCACCCACAACATGCAGCAGGCGGCGCGTGTGAGCGACCGAACAGCGTTCTTCAACATCGCGGGAACCGGCAAGCCTGGCAAGCTCATCGAGTACGACGACACCTCGAAGATCTTCAACAACCCGAATGTGCAGGCTACGGAAGACTACGTATCCGGTCGATTCGGCTGATCGACCCGCTCGCCGCTACACAGGAGCGCTGTGCGTTTCGACTCCGAGTAGTCGCGGTTGTTCGCCGGGCAGCACATGGAATACGGAAAACTCTGCAGTGCGGAGCTGCGCTGATTGACGGATCTCCTGGGTCACTTCCGCTTCTGTTTCGAGTGCGACAGCGGCGACGATGGCGGGCAGTACAGGCAGGTGCGAGCACATGACGATTGACCGGCGTTTGTCGAGCGACTTCCGGATCTTTCGCCCTATCGAGTCGACATCCCCCGAGTAGTGATCCTGACTCAGATACCGCTTCAGCTTCGTCTCGGTTCCCACCAGCTTTGCGAGCGGCGCAGAAGTCTGCTCGCAGCGTGTCGCGGTTGACGCGAACACCTTCCGGACGCCGAAGGCGGCAACGCCCGGTGCGATCGCTTTCGCCTGCTTCTTTCCCCGACCGGAAAGTTCGCGTGCGGCGTCTCCTCCGTGCTCTGGGTACGGCTCTGCTTTCGCGTGCCGGAGCGCCACGATCGCGACCGTCTCGAGCTGCTGCTGCTCGAAGCGTGCTTGGAAGCGCTCGAGCATCCGCACGTCGTGCTCGTACGTGCAGCGTTGCTTCGCTTTGAACAGCGGTAGCCAGCGCAGGGCTTTGATCTCGGAATTCGGCTTGAAATTCGAACGCTTGATCGCCTTCTTGCGGGCTTCGGCCTGCCAGTAGTGGACGATCTTCTCGCTACCTCCCGGCAGCCGGTACTCACTCGTCCCGAGGGGTGCACCGAGCTGGATTTCGATGCCGGTTTCCTCCAGCATCTCGCGCACAGCGCACTCGGGAAGCGTCTCTCCCGGGTCGAGCTTGCCCTTCGGTATCGAGATGTCCCGGTGTTTTGCGCGTTCGACGAGCAGGACTTCCACGCTGTCTGCAGCGGTCCTGCGCCAGATCACCGCTCCAGCGGCGAGCACAGTCACCGGCTCCTGCCCCTCGTCCGGCGCTGAATCTCGATCATGCGATCCCTGTGCAAGTCGTTGAGTGGCTCGCCGTCTTCGCGATAGGCGTGACGCTTCCAGGTGCCGTCGGGCATGGCGTGCCAGCTCGCGGTTTCGTCACTCATAGCACGGTCGAACATACCGGAGACGTCTTGCATGTGCTGGCTCGAAGTGAGTCGGATGAGCGCCTCGACCCGACGGTCGAGGTTGCGGTGCATAATGTCAGCAGAGCCGATGAGGATTTCCTCGTCACCATCATTGAGGAACGCGAAGACGCGCGAGTGCTCAAGATAGCGCCCCAGGATGGACCGGATCTTGATATTCTCGCTGAGGTTCGGCACGCCCGCCTTGACCGAGCAGATTCCGCGCACCCAGATCTCAACTTCGACGCCGGCGCGGGATGCTCGATAGAGCGCGTCGATAATGCGCTCGTCGACGATCGAATTGACCTTGATCCGGACCCGAGCCCGTTTGCCGGCCTCGGCATGCTCGATTTCGCGATTGATTCTGGCCAGCAGGCCCTTGCGCAGGAATCTCGGAGCCACCAGCAGGCGCTTGAAGTTCTGCGGTATCGCGTAGCCGCTCAACTCGTTGAAGAGGCTCGTGATGTCACGACCGACCTCGGCGTTGTCGGTGAAGAGACCGAAGTCCTCGTAGAGCCGACTCGTCTTCGGGTGGTAGTTCCCGGTGCCGATGTGGCAGTAGTTCTTCAGCTTGCCGTGTTCACGGCGCACGACCATGAGCAGCTTGCAGTGCGTCTTGAGCCCTACCAGGCCGTAGACGACGTGCACACCGGCGCGCTCAAGCTTGCGAGCCCAGTTGATGTTGTTCGTCTCATCGAAGCGCGCCTTGATCTCGACGAGGGCGAGCACTTGCTTGCCCTGGGCCGCAGCGCGGATGAGCGCTGCGACAACGGGAGAGTCGCCGCTGGTGCGATACAGCGTCTGCTTGATGGCGAGAACGTTCGGGTCGTCCGCCGCCTGCTCGAGAAGCGCCTGCACACTCGTCGCAAACGACTCGAACGGGTGATGGACGAGCACGTCCTTCCTGGTGATGGCCGAGAATATGTCGTCGCTCTCGTCCGAATCGTTCGGAAGCAGCGGCGCGGCAGTCACGGGCACGCGCTTGGTGAAATGTAGCTCCGGGCGATCGATGTCCGCGATCTGGAACATGCCGGTCAGGTCCAGCTCGCCCTCGAGCAGGTAGACTTCCTGCTCGCTGATGCCGAGTTCGCGAATCAGAAGATCCAGCACACTGTCGTCGACATCCGCCTCGATCTCAAGCCGGATGGGCGGGCCGAACTTTCTGCGTGAGAGCTCTTTCTCGAGCTGCTGGATGAGGTTCTCTGTCTCGTCTTCGTCGATCGTGACGTCTTCATTTCTGGTCACCCTGAAGATGTGGTGCCCGAGGATGTCCATGCCGGGAAACAGCACGTCGAGGTTGTTCGCGATGAGCTCCTCGAGCGGCAGGAATCTCGCGGATGCGCTGCTGGTGTCCACGGGAACGAAACGGGGGAGGATCGGCGGCACCTTCAGGCGTGCGAACTCCTCAGTGCGGGACTTCGGGCTGAACACGCGAACAGCGATATTCAGCGACAGCCCGGAGATGTACGGGAACGGGTGAGCGGTGTCGACAGCCAACGGCATGAGCACGGGAAACATGTCGTCGTAGAAGCGCTGCGTCAGGTCGGCGCGCTCTTCATCACTCAGGGTGTCCCACGAGGCGATCCGAATGCCTTCTGCCTCGAGCGCTGGTCGAATCGATTGCGAGTAGCACTTCGCGTGGCGCTCTTGCAGCTCCCTGGCACGCGTGACGAGACGCTGATACTGGTCGTGCGGTGAGACGCCGACGTTGGTCGGCACGGCCAATCCGGTGACGATTCGACGCTTCAGCCCGGCCACTCGCACCATGAAGAACTCGTCGAGGTTCGACGCGAAGATCGCCAGGAAGTTCACGCGCTCCAGTAGGGGCAGCTGATCGTCCTCGGCCATTTCGAGCACTCGCTGGTTGAAGTCGAGCCAACTGAGTTCGCGATCCGAGAACCTGTCCATCGGCAGGCCGTCCTCGGTCGCGGACGCGCGATACTCCAACTCGGCGTCGTCTTCGTCGACGTCGTGAAGCAAGTCGATCTCTTGCGTCATCACATGGTTGTCCGTCATGATCCAATCTTGCCAGGTGCGTATGAACAGTCGGTGTCACCAACACTGGGAAGCACGGTTTCGAGCGTCGCCTAGCATCGTGGTGTGCACATCCGACCGTTGACCGCAGGCGACAGGCCCGTGCTCGAGCGTGCCACGCTCGAGAATCTGAACTGGCACGACGAACGGTTCACGCTCGAAGAGCTCAAGAACCGGAGGGAGTTCACTCGCTACTTCGATAGTTGGCCGGGCGAACGGGACTTCGGATTTGCCAGTGTGGACCGGGCGCGATCTGTGCACGGCGTCGTCTGGCTGACCTTCTTCAGCGAACAGAACCCCGGGTATGGCTTCGTGCGCGACGACATGCCTGAACTCAGTGTCTGGGTAGCGGAGGATCACCGGGGCGCGGGCATTGGCCGCGCGCTCATCAGCACTGCTGTCGAAGTGGCGCGGTCGCAGGGCATCCCGGGCGTGAGTCTCAGTGTCGAGGCAGGCAACCCCGCGCGCCGGCTCTACGAGCGTCTCGGATTCCGTAAGGCCGGACACGCATTCGACGAGGGCACACTGCTGTTGCAGCTCTAACAGCGTTCTGGAATGCCCTAGAACGGGATGTCGGTGTTATCGGGTGGTTCTGGGGCTGGCTTCCAGGGGTTGAGGGTTCGGATTCCGCCCTACTCGTCCGGCGGTGACATCGCGGTAGGGACGGGCTCGGGCTTCACTCGGTGGAGATTGCCACGAGGTCCGAGCCAGAGGAGCTCGCGGGGTTTCGTCTGTTGTACGATCCAGCCGGTGCGCGAACCGTCGCGATGCTTGAGGACATGATGTCGTCGGCACAGGGCGGCGAGATTGCCCGGGGTGGTGCCGCCGCCGTACTGTCAGTCGGTCGTGTGGTCGAGATCGGATCGAGTGGCTGGGCGATGGCAGCCAGGGAAGCGGCACGTTTGGTCTCGTCCGATAATGAGCCTGCGCAGTGATGCGGTGGGCTGATAGGTGTCCGCGGTGATGGCGACGCCGGTGACCGGGTCGGTGAACAACCGGGTCCATGATGTGACGCCGCCGGCAGCAGCAGAGCGGTGTTGTCATCGACGAGCGTGCCTTCGGGCAGTTCCGCTCCGGGATGGCCGTCGAGGGTGCGTCCGTGGGTGATGAGGGTCGCGGGCATGGTGACGGTTACGCCGGCGGTGATAACGGCCATGAATCCGCCGCTGAGCGCGCCGACGCCTGTGTCGCTGTTCGCGACATCGTCTGCCGGTGGGGTGATGCCGGCGATGAGTAGCCGCATCGCGGTATCGCTCAGGTGCTGGTGCAGGCCCCGCTCATCCCGGCGGTCACGCTGCCCGAATGCTTGCCGGAGCCTGTCGTAGGCGGCCTCCGCCAGCACGGGTGTGGTCTTGATCGTCAGGTGCGTCATCCCGTCGGGCTGCTGCTCGAGCCAGACGGCGCGATCCTGGACGGCTTCCTCGACCGCTTCCGGGCTCGGGGGCGTGGTGAGTTCGCGAGCGATTCGGCCCGCGATCCGCGCCAGTTGCGCCGGAGTCTTGGTGCGGGCAGCGGTGAGCACTCGGGCCTCGTAGGCAGGCAGCTGGTCCTGATCGAGGTCGGCGGCCGCTTTGCCGATGACGCGCACGTGCCCGATGTGGATTTCACCGTCCATCCAAGCGACGTGCGTGGCGGGAATGTCGCGGCGTAGAGCAGCGGCGTCCTCCAACTGACCCTGCACGGCACGCTCCGACTTCCGCAACGACGCAGCCAGGCCGGTCGTGACGTCATCCTGCAGTTCCGTGAAGAGCAACTCCGGGTCGCCGTCCTGGTGATCGACCAGTTGGTCGATCAGATCTCGCGCCGCGCCGCGGAAGTCTTCCCGCAGGGCGATAACCTTCTCGACGTCGCGTTCCAGCTCCTGCAAGCGTTCGAGTGTGAGGTCGAGCTCGTTCCGCAGATTGATGTGGGCGTGCGCGCGTTCGAACGATG
>DXDC01000351.1 GCA_019115685.1 Candidatus Agrococcus pullicola | reverse complement strand
AGCGCGTGAGCGGTCCATCCGATCACGCGGGCCGCGGCGAAGGTCGGCGTGAACATCTCCCGCGGTATCCCGCAGTGCTCCATGACAATCGCCGCATAGAATTCGACATTGGCGCGGAGCGGTCGATTCGGCTTGTGCTCTGCGAGCAGCCGGTCAGCGATCTCTTCGAAAGACATCGCCCCTGCGACCCTTGGCCCTCCGAAGCCTTCCGCGACTTGCTTCAGAAGGGCCGATCTTGGATCGGACGTGCGATACACGGGATGCCCGAACCCCATCAGTCGTCGCCCGCTCGCTAGCTCGGCGCGTATCCAGGTTTCCACGTCATCTTCGGCCGCATCGAGGCTGTCGAGTGCGCGCGCGGGCGCACCACCGTGCAGTGGCCCGGACAGTGCGCCGAGCGCTCCCGTCAGGCTGCTCGCCACATCCGCGCCCGTCGAGGCGATGACGCGGCAGGTGAAGGTGGAGGCGTTGAATCCGTGGTCCATCGCGGCCACGAGATACGTTGTGAGCGCGCGTTCGTCATCAGTCGTCGGCACACTCCCGGTCACCTGATGGAGGTAGTTCGCGACAACCCCTCGCCCGTCCAACTGCTGTAACGGAGCGAGCCCCTTGGCTCCGCGATACGCAGCCGCCAGAATGATCGGTGCCGCCGCGGCGAGTTCGATCGACTCCGCCATCCGGGCCTCCTCGTCGAGATCGAACGCAGGGCGCATTCCCCGAGCGGATGCCAGTAGCGGAAGGGCGGACTGCAGGGCTTTCAGCGGCTCCGCGTCGGAGGTCCGCACTCGCTCGACAATTGCAGCGAGTTCGGCAGTCGACTGCGCCTGGCGGACCCGTGCATGGAACTGCTCGAGCTCCTCCCCGGACGGCAAGTGCCCGATGACCAGTAAGTGCCACACCGCTTCGAAGCTGGTGCTGCGCGCGAGTTCGATTGCCGAGTGATCACGATATTGATAGAAGCCTTCGTCTCCGTTCACGTCGCTGATTGACGTCTCTGAGACCGCCACGTTGTTGAGACCTCGGGGCACTTCGATCAATTCGTTCGTCATGCACACAGTGTGCAAACATGATTACGAAACTGTCAATCTTGATTGGATCAATATGGGTGACGCGCTGCCGCGGCTCACGGTCGCGCAGACTGCCGCGAGGCTCGGCGTGAAAGCCGAAACCGTGTACGCGTATGTATCACGGGGGATGTTGGCTCGGGAGAGAGGCTCCGACGGATCGACGTTCGACCCGCTCGAGGTTGAGGCATTCGCCCGATCCCGCCGCCGCACGCCATCCGTGCACCACGGTCGCGCTGCGACGGACGGGCGGCCGCTGATGGTCCTCGAAACCGACATCGCGAACATCGAGGACGACGAGCTCTTCTACCGCGGGACGCCCCTCGCCGAACTTGTGGCGGCGCCGTTCGAAGCCGTCGCCACCTGGCTCTGGCACGGAGAATTCGGAGTCGACCCTGTCTTTCCCCGCGTCCCCGATGGAATGCCAACCGCGATGGATGTCATCGCTCTGCTACCTCCGCAGGCGAATTCCATCGACAGGTTGCGGACAACCGTCAACGTCCTCGGCGCCGAGGATCCTACGCGCCACGACCCCTCGGTCGAGCAGTTGCGACGCGTTGGTGCTGGTCTCCTGACGGGGCTCCCTCGGGCACTTGGAGACACTGAAATCTCGCCCGACGCATCGGTTGCAGCAAGCCTGTGGAGTGCGCTCGGGGGTGTCGCCGAATCGGATTCCGCAGGGGCTCGGGCGGTCAATGCCGCGCTCGTCGTTACCGCTGACCACGATCTCGCGGTGTCGACATTCGCTGCGAGGATCGCCGCTTCCGCCCGGGCCGATGGATACTCCGCGGTGTCCGCAGCGCTCGGGGTGTTCGATTCACCCCTGCACGGGACAGCGAGCCTGCGAGCGGTCCGGATGATCTCCGACGTCGTTTCCGGCGCAGCACCCGAGGTGGCTGTCTCCGGCGCCGTGCGGGAAGGCGGCCGGGGTGTTCCCGGCTTCGGGCAGCCGCTCTACGCGAAAGCTGACCCTCGAGCGGAGATTCTGCTACCGATGGTCGAGCAGCTCGGAGATGCCCGACCGGTGCTCGATGCCGTCCGTGCGATCTCGGATGTCGTCGGTCGGCGGGCCCGGCTGTTTCCGAACATCGATCTTGCGCTTGCAGCGCTCGTCAGAGCCGCAAGGATGACCGACGATGCAGGCAGCGCCATCTTCGCGATCGGTCGTACGGCGGGCTGGATCGCTCACGTCATCGCCGAATACGGTGAGCAACCGCTGCGTTTACGGCCGCGAGGGAGGTTCTCCGGGGCGTGAACGACGATCAGTCGGTCGGCGTCGCTCCCGATGCGACGAACAACTCGCGGTGGTGCTCCAGTCGCGACCTATCGGTGGGTGCGCCGTGCCCGGGCAACAGGATGCTCTCGCCGCGCTCCTCTATTGCGTCCAGCGCCTGCATCCAGCCGTCCAGGTCGGACGAGTCATCCCACTGCGGGTCATCACCGACCTCCACGAGGTCGCCCGCGATCGTAGCGCTCCCGGCAACGTGAACGACGAGGTCACCCTGGGTGTGCGCGGTGGGGTGCGGTTCGAACGTCACGCGCTGCGTGCCCACGAACATCGTGTACGGCTCCTCGACGGGAACCGAGGGGGCGACGATCCGTAGTGAGCCGAGTTCGTCGTCGTCATCGCCCTCGCCTCCGTAGGCGAGACCGGCTGCCAGGTGCTCGGTCGGGTGGGCCATGATGTGCTCCACCGCTTCTGCATGCGCGTAGGACGGCACGCCCTCGAACGACGCCAGAGCGAGGAAATGATCCCAGTGCGGATGCGTCACGACGGTGCCGATGACCCTGTCGCCGCGGGCTTCAATCGCTTCGCGGAACAGTTTCGCTCGGGATGGGCGGGTGCCGGGGTCGACGACGAGCGCCTCGCCGTCAGAGGCGATGACGTAGGCGTTCATCGATGCTTCCGGCATGACCCAGCGGTCTATTTCGTCGGCGACGCGTTCGAGTTGCATTGCTCAAGGATATCGGAGCTTGTAATGCCATCCTCGGGCCGGATACGCGCCGTGGCGGCATGGGTAGAAAGATCGCTGTTGCGGCAAGCGCGGGTTTCGCGGGGTCCGCCGTTCTTGCCGGACCGGGATGCGCGTCCGGACACGAGCCCCCAGCGGTCGCGTTGGCGGACACGCTCACCGTCGAAGTCCGCGGCGAGGTGGTTAGCGGCGACGCTGTGCTTCGAAGGTGACCGCATGTTCGGCGACGATCTTCCGTCGGATTCACTTCCGGCGCATTTGTGTCACGTCGAACCATTCCCTCGAGTGGGTCATCACCAACGACCCGCACGGAGAGGCATGCGGTTGGCCCGGGGTACTGCCGAGGTGGCGCTCACGGTCGAATGAACGTCGCCCCGAGGCTTTGAAAGCCGAACGACTCAGCCGCGCCGAGCGAAGAACTCCTGCGCCAGCATCCCCATGAGAACCTGATCGTGGAATCGGCCATCATGGAAGGTCGCGGCACGGCGCACGCCCTCCCTGACGAACCCGCTTCGTTCATAGGCGCGGATCGCACGATCGTTGAAAGCCCACACCTGGAGTTCGATCTTGTTCAGGCCCAGTTCGAGGAAGCCGTAGTCGATCATGAGGTTCGTCGCCTCGGGCCCGTACCCCTGACCGACGTGATCGGGTCCGATGATGATCGCAAGAGTGCCGATCCGTTCGCGCGGTGTAATTCCCCACAGGGTTATGTGGCCGACGAGTTCATCTTCCGCGATGATGGCGAAGCCGGCAGAACCGGGCCCGTCGTTCTTGCTCCAGGCTCTGAACTGCTCGACGGTCTGCGACACCGGTTGCGGTCGCACGACATCCTGCTGCAACGTTGCCCACTCGGGCGACTGCCACCACTGTGCGAGCTGTTGCAGGTGGGTCTCCTCTGCCTGCACGAGGCGGATGCGGTCGCCGCGAAGAAGTGCGGTTCCGTATGCGAGGGCGTCCTTGCTGCTTTCGAAATCGGCGCTCATACCAACCACGCTATCGAGAGTTGGCCGTGAGAGCATCAGCCGTTGGGACTAGTTACATTCGCCCACCCAGCAACTGTTCGCGTATGCCGCTGCGCTGTGAGTAGTTGCGAAGAATGTGCACCAGCACCCACCTCAACTACCAGAGGCCATGTCGGCGACGAAACCAAGCCCTAGCCCGCACGGTCGACCGTCGGAGGCACGACGCGGCAATGCTCAGAAGCGCCGGGTAGTCAAGGCCTGCCGTCGTCGGTGCGCTGTGCCTCGCGCAAGATGCGCAGAGCCTTCGGGCCGAAGCCGTGCAGTGCGAGCAGTTCGGCGTCGCTCATCTGCGAAACCTGCTCCATAGTCGTGACGTTGATCTCCAGAAGCGCGGACGCCGCTGGGCGACCAATCCTCGGTAGGTCGCCGATCTGCTCCGGTAGATTGCGCGTGCTCATGCGTTCAGCCTACGCGTCGGGTGCGGCACCACTCATTCGCGCTCGCATCGCACGTGGGTTGGGTGCGTTGACGACGCCGGCCCGGTATCGCGACCGGCTCCCTCAACCGGGCAATCACCAACACATGCAGAAAGGGAGCCGCACGGAGCGACTCCCTTTCAACACGTAAGACGACTTACTTGAGGGTGACGGTTGCGCCAGCCTCTTCCAGAGCGGCCTTTGCCTTCTCTGCGTCTTCCTTGTTGGCGCCCTCGAGAACAGCCTTGGGGGCTGCGTCGACGAGTGCCTTTGCGTCACCAAGGCCGAGCGAGGAGTCAACCGCGCGGACAGCCTTGATGACCTGGATCTTTGCCGAACCAGCCGACTCGAGAATAACGTCGAACTCGTCCTTCTCTTCCTCGGCGGGTGCGTCGCCACCTGCGGCAGGGGCGCCAGCAGCAGCAACGGCGACCGGTGCGGCCGCGGTGACCTCGAACTTCTCTTCGAAGGCCTTCACGAAGTCGTTGAGCTCGATGAGAGTGAGCTCCTCGAATGCTGCGAGCAGCTCTTCAGTCGACAGCTTTGCCATCTTTATCTCCTATGTTTTCGGGATTTTCGCCGAGTGCTTACGCAGCCTCGGACTCCTGCTTTGCGCGCAGCGCGTCGACAGCGCGAGCTGCCTGCGTGATGGGCGCGTTGAACATGTAGGCTGCTCCGAACAGCGAGGCCTTGAAGGCGCCTGCCAGCTTTGCCAGCATGACCTCTCGGGACTCGAGCTCGGCGAGCTTGTTGACCTCTTCTGCGTCGAGAGCGTTACCGTCGAAGTAACCGCCCTTGACGACGAGGTCAGGGTTCGCCTTGGCGAAGTCGCGCAGACCCTTCGCGACGGCGACGGGGTCACCGTGTACGAATGCGATTGCCGACGGGCCGACGAGCGAGTCGTCGAAGGCCGAGATTCCGGCCTGGTTCGCAGCGATCTTGGTCAGCGTGTTCTTCACCACGGCGTACGTCGCGTGCTCACTGATAGAACGGCGCAGCTCCTTGAGCTGGCCCACAGTGAGTCCGCGGTACTCGGTGAGCAGCACCGCATTCGAATTCGCGAAGAGGTCCGCGAGCTCGGCGACTGTCTCATTCTTGTTCGCCATGGTGCTCCTTGAATTTGAGCTGGAACCCGGCGCACGGAAAAGGCTCTGGCCGCGCACGTAAGGTACACGCCAGAGCCTGGCTTGAATCTCACCTGCGCGGGCTGTCACCTTCGTGAACCTTCGTCCCTTGTGCAAGCACAGGGGTAACCAGCGGTCTTTGGTACCGGATCAGCATACGGGATGCCCGGCTCGTTTTCAACCTGACGCTACCGACCATCCCGTGGCCCCATTCGCGAGCGCCCAGGAGCACAAAAAACGGACAGCCTGGTCAGTGTTTCGTTACGCCCGGTCGAATCGTCAGTATTTCGCTACGCCTTGCCCAAGCAGACACTCAATCTTCCTCGGCCAGGGGAAGTCGCACGGTGAAAACGGCACCAGAGCCTTTTCCCCTATTGACGACGGAGATCTCACCGCCGTGCGCCTCCACGATCGCCTTCACGATCGCGAGCCCCAGCCCTGAGGAGCCGGCCTCCCGTGAACGTGAAGCGTCGCCGCGCACGAAGCGGCCGAAGAGTTTTTCGGCGAGCTCCGGGCTGATACCCGGGCCATTGTCCGCGACCGTGAGTACCGCATCCTCACCGTCCAGGCCCAGCTCAACTTCAATCTGCGTCCCCTCCGGCGTATGCACGCGTGCATTCGCGAGGAGATTGGCGAGTACTTGCTGGAGCCGGAGCATGTCGCCGTGCACCACGACAGGCTCTTCCGGCAGGTCTAGGCCGACGGGGTACTCACGCCCGGCAGCCTGCGCGTCCGCGACGGCCTCCACCACCAGCTTCGACAGGTCGACCTCTGCGAAGGTCACATCACGACCCTCGTCGAGCCGCGCGAGCAGCAGCAGGTCGTTGACGAGCGCCGACATCCTGTTCGCCGCGCCCTCGATGCGCTTGAGCGACAGGCGAGCGTCGTCGGACATGTCCCGTTCGTGCTTGCGCGTGATTTCCGCGTACCCCTTGACAGCCGCCAGGGGCGTTCGCAATTCGTGGGATGCGTCGGCGACGAACTGCCGCATCCGGTTCTCGCTGGCAGCTCGCGCCCCGAGCGCCGTCTCGATGTGGTTGAGCATGCGGTTCACGCTCTCGCCCACCCGACCTACCTCCGTCGCAGGGTCGTCGATGCGCACGCGGTTCGACATGTGCACATCACCGGAGTCGAGCGGCAACTGCGAAACGCGCTCGGTTGTCAGCACGACGTTCGTCAAGGGCCGCATGGCGCGCCTGATCGTGACATCGGCGAGCGCAACCAACAGCGTCGCTGCCGCGATGGCGCTCGTGGCGATGACCATCGTCATGGCCAGCATCGTCTGGTTCATTTCGGCCATGGGGAGGGCAACGAACAGCCGAATGTCCTCGTTATCGCCGATGTGAAGCTCCACGGCCCGATAGTCGCCCCGGACATCGAGCGAAGTCGTGTATGTCTCTCCCGGGATTCCCGGGGAGCTGCCGACGAGGCGAGCAGCTTGCTGCGGTGTCAGCGATTCGGCGCCACCGCCGCCGGTGGCGTAGAAGCTCTGCATGGTGTAGCCGTGCACTTGCAGAACGCCGACCGTGCCCGTAATGTTGCGCGGCTCCAACTGCTGACCGCGTTGCGCGTGCAGTGAGTCTTCCGCCTGGATCTGCATGCGACTGCCGTACTCTTGGACCTGATCGTCGAGTCGGTCCAGCAGGACAGTGCGCATGATGAGCATGCTGGTTACGGTGACCGCGATGGTCAAGAGCATGAACAGGCCGATGGTGACGACCAGCAGTCGCTTCCGCAGCGACCAGCTGCTGAAGCGCGACCGCCGAGCGGCGCCAACGCCCGCCCGTGTCACGACGCGGGTCGGATCTGGTACCCGACACCGCGGACGGTGTGGATCATGGGTTCGCCGAGCGTATCGATCTTCTTGCGCAGGTACGAGATGTACAGTTCTACGACGGATGCGCGCCCACCAAAGTCGTACGACCAGACGCGATCGAGAATCTGCGCTTTGGAGAGCACCCGACGCGGGTTGCGCATGAGGTAGCGCAGCAGCTCGAACTCGGTCGCCGTGAGTTCGACCGGTGTTCCGTCGCGTTGCACTTCGTAGCTGTCTTCGTCGAGCATGAGGTCACCGACCCACAGAACACTCGATTCTTCCGCTATCGATGCACTGCGTCGGATGAGACCCCGGAGCCTGGCGACGACCTCTTCTATACCGAAGGGCTTCGTCACGTAGTCGTCGCCGCCGGCGGTCAGGCCCGTGACCCGGTCTTCCAGCGAGTCTTTCGCGGTCAGGAACAGCACCGGCATGTCAAAGCCTGCGCCGCGCATCCGCTGGAGCACCTGCAGGCCGTCGAAGTCGGGCAGCATGATGTCGAGAACAACGGCGTCCGGCCGGAACTCGCGGACCGCTTGGAGTGCCTGCTGCCCGTTGGCCGCCGTGCGCACCTCCCAGCCCTCGTACTTGAGGCCCATGGAGACCAGGTCGGCGAGCGACTGCTCGTCGTCGACTACGACAACCCGGATCGGCGACCCGTCAGGGCGCGTCAATCGCGGCTGGGCTCGTAGGTGCTCTTGCGCTGATTCCATCATACTTTTCCATTATCGGGCGTTCTCTATGCACACGCTATGCTGCGCACCATCTTTTCTATGTGATTTCTGTGTCGCCTGCACTAGCGAAATACCCCCGTTGCGCCTACACGACCGCTGAAGTTCAACGCACACCAACGTGCTTCGCCGAATCTCGGTCAATACGCGCGGCCAAGACAATTGTTTCGTTGGCTGACCGCATAGACCGAGAAAAGGTCCGGGAACGCAGGGGAAGCAGCGAGAGGTACCTTTGCGACGATCTGAAACGGGATGCCTACGTTGACCAGAGCGTCGCTCCCCCGGCGAGACGGCGGTTGGTGCCAAGATGGTTCGCATGCAGGATTCGCAGCTCGATCTCTTCACCCCAGCGGAACCACTGCACCTGCAGCGCATCCTGGCCCGCTCTTCAGACCGAGTCGCGTGGCTGCGCCACAGGGCGACGGGAGTCACGGCAACGGATGCCGCCCGACTGAGTTCACCGAAGGCGCTGCAATCGGTCGCCTGGGAGAAACGCACCGGCGGCAACGGGTTCGCGGGGAACCGCTATACCGACCACGGCAAAGAGCGCGAGCCGCACATTGCGAAGTGGGTTGCGGATCGGTTCCCGCTCGAATCCAGCGATGCGCTGTTCCATTCGACGCGCGAACGGCGGCACCTCGCGACTCCTGACGGCCTCAGCGACGACGGTCTCACGCTCTGCGAGATCAAGACCACGTCGAAACCGCTCCGCAAACCACCGGCGAACTACCTGCGTCAGATTTGGTGGCAGCAGTACGTGCTGGGAGCGGAGCGCACACTGTTCGTGTGGGAGCAGCACCGAGACTTCACTCCTCTCGGCGAGCCCCAGTACCTCTGGATCGACCGCAACGACAGTGAAATCGAAGTGCTCGTAAAGCGTGCCAACCTGCTGCTGCAAGCCATGGGAGCGAGTACACCGTGACCGCTCTGGTGCTCCACGACCTGGGTGGTACCTCGCGACAACTCATTCCGATGATGCCGGTGCTGCCCGATGTATGGGCACCCGACCTCCCCGCTCACGGAGCGAACCCCGTGCCGGATGATCTCGACGAGCTCTCGCTCTACCGACTAGCGCAAACGGTGGCCGAAGGGATGCCGGAGAGAGCGTCCGAGCACCCGCTCACGATCATCGGCGTCGGCCTCGGAGCCGCAGTCGGCCTGCGCATCGTACTCTCGCGACTGCACAAGATCGACCGTTTCGTGGCGATCCGACCCTCGTTCGGCTCTGTGTCCCTGCCCGAGAACCTCACCGTGTACCCCGTCATCGCCGAACTGCTGGGAAGCCACCCGCGGGATGCCGTGCAACGATTTGAGACCAGTGGCGTCTTCAACGACATCCGCAGATCTTCGCGTGCAGCGGCCAACGAAGCGCTGCAGCTGATCCAGGAGCCGAACGCGGCGGAACGCCGAGCACGGTTCAGCGAAATCCCGATGTACGCAGGGTACCGCGAAGACGAGTTCAAGGACCTTGATGTCGCCTCGATGGTGATCGCCGACCCGACCGACCCCGTGCACCCGCTCTGGCTCGCGCAGCAGTGGCAGCACCTCCTCGGCGCTGCTATCCGGGTGACACCGGATCGCGGCCGCAACCCGCACGCCGTCGACGCATGGATCCAGAACGAACTCGCAACCTACCTGGTCGGCGTGCGCTGATCCCGGTAACGTTGATCGGTCCGGTTACTGAGAAGTCCACGCGGTTTAGATCGCGCGGATAGGAGTTGAGCTTGAAGCGGAAATCTGCGGGCCCAGACGGATTTCATTGGTTGAGACGACGTCCAAACCCGTAATAACCATCTGAGACCGATGCACCGAGAGTGTTGGAACCGGTCGAAGCACGCGACTTTTCCGAGCCACAATGCCGCTCCAAGCGACTAGCTACTCGGAAGGCCCCTGCCCGTCAGGAATTCGGTTCACCACCGAATTCGGCACATACCGATTCGACTCGACGAGCACCAGCACAATGAGCCACAGAACACCGATACCGGCAGCGACGTGTTCAGCGATCGCACCCAGCTCGGAGGTGCTGCCCGCAAGCGAGAGCAGCCCTCCCGCACCCGCAATCGCTCCGATCAGCACCGCCGCAACGATGGTCACGACTCTGAATCGACGAGACCCCGTGAATGCGATCTGCAGCATCGCGATGCATCCGAGCACGAAGCCGAAGATCGCGAACCAGATGTGCACGAGATCGCGGGCGGTTGCCTCCGGGTTACCGAGGCCAGGGCAGTTCTCCGTGCAGTTCACCCGACTAGCGACGAGGAAGGCGAGCGCGGCCAATGCGATGGTGATCCACGCCGGCAGCGGTTTCGTACGAACGCGCCGCAAGGGCCAGGCAGACAGAAGGAATCCGAGCGCCAGCATCGTGAAACCCGTTTTGAAATCGGCCTCGGTCGCGAGCCCCTGCGCACCGAACTCCGAGATGTAGTACCACCGGTCGTGCTGGGCGCGCTGAGCAACCATAATGCCCCCACCGCCCGCCAGCAGCAGAACAACTGCGAGTGCGACCACTCGCTCAAGCGCCATGCGACTGATCCCCACACCCTCGAGCGTATCCCAGCAGCGGGGCAGGGCTAGGACGGCTGTCCAGCATTCGCGATTATTACGAAACTCAGTGCAATAGTGTGTAATTTCCCTCGCGATCCCTTTCAGAAGTCCGATAGCTTGGAGATATGCGTGCAGTAGCTCTCCAATCGCTCGGCCCAGACGCCGTTCCTTCGGTCACCGATGTCGAAGAACCCATTGCGCTCATGAACGAAGCGCTCATCGACGTGCGAGCCGCGGGGCTGAATCCGATCGACTGGAAGAGCATCCAGGGCAAGGGTGTCGCTCCCGCTGTGAAGATCTTTCCCTGGACCCCCGGCAACGACTTCGCCGGAACAGTCGCGCAGTCACCGTACGAGGCGCACGAACTCAAGGTCGGTGACGCCGTGTTCGGCATCGCGAATCCCGGTCGCAGTGGCGGCTCGTTCGCCGAGCGGGCTGCGGTATCGACGCTGCAGATCGCTCGAAAGCCCGAGTCGCTGACCTTCGAGGAAGCCGCGGCCGTTCCGTGCGCAGGCCTCACCGCCTGGGATGCCGTCGTACGGGTCGCGAAGGCCCGGACGGGGCAGCGCATCCTGGTCCATGCCGGAGCAGGAGGGGTCGGCCACTTCGCGGTGCAGTTCGCTCGCTTCTTCGGCGCGCACGTCATCGCCACGGCATCCGAGCACAACCTGGACTTCCTGCGCGAACTCGGCGCAGACGAAGTCATCGACTACCGGGCTCAGCGCTTCGAAGAGGCTACGCAGAAAGTCGACGTCGTCGTCGATCTCGTCGGCAACGTCCAAGACGACACCGGTTCGCGTTCTCTCAACGTCCTCAAGAGCGACGGACTGTATCTGAACATCCCGACCGGATCGTGGCCGGACTACGCGGAGGCCGCAGAGCGGGCCGGGATGCGCTATTCGCACATCAAAGTCGAGCCAGACCGCGAGAATCTCGCAACGATCGGGCGCCTGCTCGACAACGGGGATGTTCGGGTGCACGTCGATGACGTGTTCGCGCTCGAGGACATCGAGTCGGCAATAGAAGCCCAATCGGGCGGACACACGCGCGGCAAGCTCGTGCTCAAAGTGGCTTAGCGTTCTCCGACACGGCAAGATGGTCGTATGAGCGATGCGAAGAAGCCGCTGCTAGAAGTCGACGGCCTGCAGGTCCAGTTCACGACGCAGGATGGCAACGTCACGGCCGTGCACGAGGCGAGTCTCTCGATCGGCGCGGGTGAGACCCTGGCCATCGTGGGCGAATCCGGTTCGGGCAAATCGACGACGGCTATGTCGGTCATCGGCCTCCTGCCGGGCAACGGACGCGTCAGCTCGGGTAGCATCCGACTCGACGGCGAAGAGCTTGTCGGCGCGAGCGAAGCGAAGATGCGGTCCATTCGCGGTCGCCGCATCGGCCTCGTGCCGCAGGACCCGATGTCGAACCTCAACCCCGTAGCGAAGATCGGCA
>DXDC01000350.1 GCA_019115685.1 Candidatus Agrococcus pullicola | reverse complement strand
TCCCGGTAGTTCAGGATGCACGTCTGGCCCGATTTGCAGCCGGCGTTCTTCGATTCGAGGAAGGACTGCACCTGGGCGGCACTCGTCATGGCGCTGCCGTTGTAGAAGTTCTCGTCCGAGATGATGTAGCCGGCGTCGAAGTCGCTCGCGTTCGCGGCGTCGGCGTCACGATCGAGGTGCGGCATCGCGACCAGCACCGCCGCTATCAGCACGGTGACAAGGGCGAGGGACCAGAGGCGGAGGGACTTTGCCATGGGATTAACCTTCAACTGGAGCTTCAGGACTTACCCAGCTTAGGTGACACGCCGCCAAAATACCAGCGTACGGCAAATCTTCAGCTATAGGGCACCGCTATTGCTGCATCTCGAAAGACCACGGCACCTGCACGAGGCTGCGGTCAGTCCAGAACTCATTCCGGTCGACACGCAGAGCGCCGAGTCGGGTCACATTCGCCTGCGGCTCCTGCGCTCCCTCGGAGCGAACGTCAGCGTTGAACCAGTACATTCCCTCCGTCAGCGGCAGTCGCTCCGCGACGACGTCGATGACGTGCTCACCCGCATCCACCGCATCCGGAATCCATCCCCTGTCTGCCCCGTTGACGCGAAAGACCGTCTGCTTCCGCTCGTTCGCCATCGACAGCGTGAAGACCGGGCGCTCAATGCGCTCGCGAGCCGTGTATCGGAGCCGAATGCGCACCGGCTCCTCGGGGCTAACGATGTCGACGGTCTCGCCCAACGAGTTCAGCACTTCGACGCCGTCGAACGTGGCGCCTCCGAGCCCGACCGTTCGCGGTGCCACCGCCCGCTCCTGCCGCGACGCGAAGCTGGCCTGAAATTCGGGAATGATGTCCTCGGCTTCTCCGACCCGCATGAGCTTGCCGTGGTCGAGCCACGCCACCTGGTCGCAGAACGTCTTCATGAGCCCGACCGAGTGGCTGACGAGCATGATGGTCGTGCCCGACTCCTTCAGGTCGTGGAACTTCTGCCGTGATTTCGCCTGGAAGTCGGCGTCGCCGACGGAGAAGATCTCGTCCACGACGAGGATGTCTGGCCGCGTGTGAATCGCGACCGAGAATCCGAGCCGCACGTACATGCCGCTCGAGTAGTTCTTCACCGCGTTGTCGATGAACCGCTCGACCCCCGAGAACTCGACGATCTCGTCGAACTTCGCATCGACTTCGCGTTTCGACATGCCGATGATCGCGGCGTTCAAGTAGATGTTCTCGCGACCGCTGAGCTCGGGATGGAAACCGGATCCGACCTCAAGCATGGCTGCCAGCCGGCCGTCCGTGACGATGCTGCCCCTGTTGGGCTCCAGGATGCCGGCAACGCACTTCAGCAGCGTCGATTTCCCGGAGCCGTTGCGCCCCATGAGCCCGAAGGTGGTGCCCTTCTCCACTTCGAACGAGACGTCGTCGACGGCCTGGAAGTCTTCGTAGGCAGCTCTTCTTCCCTGCAGGATGGTGCCCTTGAGCGACTGATTACGATCGTGATAGATCCGGAACGTTTTCGTCACGTTCTCGACCCTGATGGCGCTAGGCATTAGAGCTCCTCCACGATTCGGGCCTGGTGCCGGTTGTAGACGAAAACCGCGAGCGCCGTCAGCACCACACCCCAGCCGGCGATGATGAGGATCGACGAGAGCTCGGGCCAGGCGAAATCGTAGAGCACGCGGCGGAAGGCGGTGAGGATTTCGAACGCGGGGTTGAGCTGGAAGAGCGTCACCAGCGGAATTTCTGTTCCGAAGAACGTCCACCCGCGTTCCACGAGCTCTTCCTGCGCGCTCTGCACGATACCGAGCGGAAACATCACGCCGGAACCGTAGAACCACACCCGTGTCAGGATGCCCCAGAAGTGCTCGATGTCTCGGAAGTACACGGTCGAAACCGCCAGCAGCAGCCCGAGCCCGAATGCGAACAGGGCCGTCAGGAGCACGAGCGGCACCAGCATGATCAGCCGCAGGAGCACCTCCCAGCCACCGAAGACCCCGCAGATCACGGCCAGCACCAGCAGCTCGGTCAGGAAGGTGTAGGTGCGCGACAGCACGCGGGACATCGGCAGCGTCCACCTGGGCAGATACACCTTCTTCAGCAGTCCGCTGAAGGAGATGTACGAGGTCATGCAGTCGTTGATGGTACCGCTGAGATACGACCAGACAATGATGCCGACGGCGAGCCACAGCCCGTAGATTTCCATGCCCGAGTTGATGCCGGGGGCGGGAGTCGCTCTGAACAGCAGCCCGAAGACCACCCAGTAGATCGCGATCTGCGCCAGCGGGTTGATGAGCGACCAGGTTCGGCCGAGAAAGGTGCGCTTGTACTGCCCCTTGACGTCGCGACTCGCGAGCGCCTGCAGCAGCTGCCAGGTGTTATCGCGGGTTCGCGTCCTCTTGACCGTCGCCATGGCTCTCCATCATTCGTGATGCCCGCGCGGCACACGAGCTGCGCAGGCATCAGCCATTGTTCAAGATCTCGTCGAGTCGTTGTTCGATGTACGGCCTCATCGACTCCACGTAGGTGTTCGTTAGATGCCCCACTGTATCGCGGTAGACGACGATCCCCCCGATCACCGCGGGGCAGCCGTCCTCCGTGCAGAACAGGTCGTGCGTCTCCAGCAGGTGCGCTCCCGACTCCTCCGTCGCTTCCGGTAGTCGGTCGGCGGGATCCATGGCCTCCGCGACCGTCATGGCGCAGTCGTCGACCGTCGGGTCGAACGTGACGCGGCTGATGCAGGCCATCGAATCGTCCGTGAAATTCGGCGCGTCCTCGATCACGACGAGTTCCGAGCCGTTGTCGATGACCGGCTCCCAGGCTTCGACATAGCCTTCGACGGGGTTGTCCCAACCGAACACGGCCCACCTGGCGGCTGACGTGATCACGATGTCATACGGGTCATCGGGGTTGGCGACATCGCGCTCCACGACCTCGTGCAGGTCCTCGCACAGCTCGTACTCATCCATCGCGGTCGTCCACTGGCAGCCGTTGCCGAGGTAATAGTCGATGTGCCAGCCTCGATCATCGGCGATGTGGTTCAGCAGTGTCACGTACATGGCCATGTGGCTGTCGCCGATGATCGCGACCCGGACGTCCTTGTCCGTCTCCTTCGGCCCCGAGCAGTCCGGCCAGTCCTGCCCCGCCTCGCGCCAGCAGCGGAACTGTCCATGGATGTCGTCGGCGGCGTGGTCGACGGCCGGCACGACTTCGCCGTGCAGGTCCTCCACGTCGCAGTCGTTCATAATGGCCCTCGCCCCGTAGCACGTCGGCGGCGCGACCTCCTCGGGCTCGGCATCCGCAACCGGCTGCGTCAGCTGGAACACCGACAGTGCACTGAACAGCAACGACGCCGCCGCGACGGACGACACCACGGTCTTTCGACGCTTGGTCCACGAC
>DXDC01000039.1 GCA_019115685.1 Candidatus Agrococcus pullicola | reverse complement strand
GGGGTTTGGAGCGCGTAGAGCTCCTCATCGCCAACGGTGTAGGGAATCGGGTTCTCGTAGATGCGCTCGCCCACGTCACGAACCCAGCCTTCGAACTGCAGCGAGTTCACGCAATCGGTGAGCTCAGGCGTGACCTCAGCGCCGGCCTCGCCCATGAAGTCAAGCATCTCTTCGTCCGTCAAACCCTGCGTCTGGCCCTCCGGCTGGTTCGCGAACATCAGCGTGTTCCAGGAGAAGAACGAGTCGGGCGCGTGCTCGGCCATGCAGGCAGCGGCATTCGCAGACCGTGTCGAGTACTTCGAACCGAGCGACGCCTGGTCCATGATCGACACCGGGTGGTATTCGACCGTCGCAAGACCGTCCTGCACAAGGCTTTCGATGGTGGGGCCGTTCGTCTGCTCGAATGCACCGCAGTGAGGGCACATGAAGTCCTGGTAGACCACGATCTGCAGGATGTCGTCGCGCTGCTCCGTCGGTGTCGGCTCACCGTCGACCGGGATGCCCTCCGTGCGGTCAGCGACCAGGCCCTCCCCGATGACGATCCCGTCAGCGGCCATGTTCTCCGGCCCCGGTGAAGGGGGTCGGACGCTGTTTACGATAATGAGCACGACGACGACCACAACGGCCACCGCAGCGACGACGATGCCGCCGATGGTCAGCGCCCGGTTGCGCTTCTCGCGACGCAGGCGAGCCTCGTGCATCTTCCGAGCCTGTTCACGCGCTGCCGCGCGACGCTCATTCTTCGTCAGCTTTTTGTCACTGTTCGACATGGAATCCTCTGTTGTAGGGCGCGGTGCAACTGCACCGGCAGTCAAGCCTGTTCCTAGGATAAACCGCGAGCGCTGTATCCAAAGAATCGGGTGGGCGCTGCACGCCGCTGGCGCGCGCGGAAACCTTCGCGAGCATCCGGGCCACTACGACTGCAGCGCTGCCAATGCGGTTGCGGCATCGGAGCCGACATCAGCGGGTGCAACTTCGCGGCCATCCACGATGACCATGGGAGTACCCATCACCTCGACGGAGGTACCGGGGAACGTCTGCCCCCGAAGCGAACTGTCGATCGTGTCGACGAAGCTGTCGTAGGTGCCGTTACGAATGATGGACTCCACTTCCTGCGAGTCGGCCCCGAGGTCAGCCGCCAACGCGACCAGTTCATCATCGTTCAAGCCCGATCCGTTAGACGCGAGATTTGCGGACAGCAGCTGCGACTGGAACTCGTACGCGGCATCCGGGTGGTAGGTCGTGACAGCCATGAGCGCGTTCACCGAGTCGACCGATGCGGTCGGCGAGACGAACGCGAGCGGATACATCGTCAGGGTAATGTCGCCGTTGTCGACGAGCTCTTTCAACGCGGGCCCGGACGTCTCCTCGAAAGTGGCGCAGTGCGGGCACATCGGGTCGAAGATCAGCGCGACGTCGAGCGCGTCGGTCTCGGGCGGTGCCGCTACGAGCGGGCCGGATTCCGTTGTCAGAACACCGTCTTCCGTGAACGTCACACCTCCGGCACCGAAATTCAGCGGATGCTCGGACACACTCACGTCACCGGGCGCATCTCCTTCGGAAGACCCGAACTGGAATACACAACCGCTGAGCGCGAAGGCAGCCGCCACAAAGGAGACCGCAAGCAAAGGAAGTTTCGAACGACGCATGCTCATATTCTAAAAACCACTTCTGTGAATGCCGTATGGAGGCCCCGGCGTCAGCTTCTCGCGCGCTCGGCGGTGACGAGGCGCTCACGCTGGGTGTCGTCGCCCAGCGACCGAGAAGTTGACAAAAGCAGGTGCGGTCAGCGCTCGCTGCGGCGGCGCGCGATCTCGTAGAGGGTCACCGAGGCGGCGACGCCAGCGTTGAGCGACTCGGTTGCGGCGCCGATCGGAATCGACACGATCACGTCGCAGATCTCTCGAGCGAGTCGCGAGATCCCCTTGCCCTCGCTGCCGACGACGATGACGAGCGGCTCGGTGGCGAGCTCAACGTCATGGAGGCTCACGTCACCGCCGGCGTCCAGGCCGGCAACGAAGACACCATCGGCCTTGAGATCCTTGAGCGCATTGTTCAAGTTGCTCGCTACCGCGACCGGGAGCCGGGCGGCGGCCCCCGCACTCGTCTTCCAAGCGGATGCGGTCATCCCGGCGGCACGACGCTGCGGCACGATAACCCCGTGGGCGCCGAAGGCTGCCGCGCTACGCACAATGGCGCCGAGGTTCCTCGGGTCGGTCACGCCGTCGAGTGCAATGATCAACGGTGCTTCTCCGGCCCGCCGCGCCCGCTCGAGCAGGTCGCTCGGGTGCGCGTACTCGTACGGCGGCACTTTGAGCGCTACGCCCTGGTGCACGGATCCCTCGTCGGTCATGCGGTCGAGCTCCGGTCGCATGACCTCCATCACCGGAACATTGCGAGCGTTCGCCAGAAACAGGATCTCCTTGACCCGATCATCCATCTCGATACGAGCGGCAACGTAGAGCGTCGTCGCCGGGGTCTTGGTGCGGAGCGCTTCCAGCACCGAGTTGCGTCCGGTGACGAGCTCGGAGTCGTCACCGCTCTTGCGCTTCGGCGCGCGGGCTCTCTGCGATTTTCCGCCTCGGCGTTCCACGGCCGCATCGTAGCGCTCGCGGGCTGCCTTCCGCTTGGCCGCGGGATGATACTCGCGGTCTTCTGCTTTCGGTGTCGGTCCCCTGCCCTGCAGCGAGCGGCGGCCCTTGCCGCCGGAGCCCTTCGTCGGGCCCTTTTTGCCCGAGGGCCGATTCGGTCTGTTCATGCGATGCTCCAGGTGGTTGAGTCTTTGCCGTCTTCGAGCGCGATCCCGGCGTCTGCGAGCGTGTCTCGGACGCTGTCGGCGCGGGCGAAGTCACGCGCGGCTCTCGCGTCGGATCGATCGCGAATGAGCGCCTCGACGAGTGTAGCGAGTGCGGCATCCTTTGCGGAGTCACCGCGCTCGCTCACCCACTGCTCGTCGGACGGGTCGAGGCCCAGCACGCGCAGCATGGCCAGCACTTCCGCAGCGGCAACGGCCGCCGCCTGCGTGTCGTCTCGGTCGAGCGCGGTATTCCCCGCACGCACGGTGTCGTGGATGACCGCGACGGCCTGCGGCGTGGCGAGATCATCATCCATGGCCACGGCAAAGGCTGACGGGACCTCCGCCGACTCCGGAGCAACGGTGTCGGATGCGCGCTCCAGGAAGTCCTCGATTCGCCGGAATGCCGCATCCGCTTCCGCCAGCGAACCTTGCTGCAATTGGCCGTCGACGACACGAACATCGATGACGCTGCGATAGTGCGGCGCCAGCAAAAAGTACCGGACGACGATGGGGCGAACCTGACCGATCAATTCGTCTGCGTAAATCGAATTGCCCAACGACTTCGACATCTTCGTACCGTTCACGGTGACCGCACCGTTGTGGGCCCAGACTCGCGCGAACCCGAGGCCGGCGGCGCTCGACTGCGCAAGCTCGTTCTCGTGGTGCGGGAACCGCAGGTCGATGCCACCGCCGTGGATGTCGAACTCGTCGCCTAGATACTTCCGGCTCATGGCGGAGCACTCGATATGCCACCCGGGGCGACCCGGACCCCACGGGGAGTTCCAGCTCGCAGTTTGCGGCTCATCCGACTTTGCGCTCTTCCACAGTGCGAAGTCACGCGGGTCGCGCTTGCCGCGCGGGTCGGCATCCGCGGCGTCCTCCATGTCGTCGACCGATTGCCGAGTCAACGCACCGTACTCGGGCCATGATCGAACGTCGAAGTAGACGTCGGCCGAGCCGTCGCTCGCCGGGTAGGCGTGCCCTCGATCGATGAGCTCACCGATGAGCTCGAGCATTTCGGGAACCGAGCCCGTTGCACGCGGCTCGTAGGTCGGCGGCAGAATGCCGACCGCGCGATACGCATCGTTGAACTCGCGCTCGATGCGGTATGCGAGCGCGAACCACGACTCTTGCTCGGTGGCGTTAGCCAGCACTTTGTCGTCGATGTCCGTCACGTTGCGCACAAGGGTCGTGCGATATCCGCGGTAGGCGAACCAGCGCTGCCATACGTCGTAGACGAGTGCGCTGCGTACGTGGCCGATGTGCGGGGCGGACTGCACCGTCGGCCCGCAGACGTAGATCGATACCTCGCCGGGCACGACGGGCGAGAAGTCGTCGACGGTCTGGCTGCGGGAATCATAGATGCGAACGGTCACGCCTCAAGCGTAGTTCGCCGTGCCCTGAATCGCAGATTGATTGCGAAACTTTCGCCCGCATCCCACCCCAGCAGACCTCCCGTCGCAGGGGTCAAAAAATCGGTCTCGGCAGGCATGCCAACCCCGTATACGGGGTTGGGCCCTGCTCAGAGACCGAGATTTTGGCCCGGCGGGATGCGGGGATCGGCTGGATGCGGGCCCGGGGATACTGCGATCAGCGGATGCGGGATGCTCAGAACTGCACGCGAGGCGGTTCGGCGACCGCATTCGGGTCGTCGATTTCGAAGAATTCGCGCTCGCTCAGGCCGAGACCGCGCGCGAACATCGAGCTGGGAAAACTACGAACTCGTGTGTTGAAATCCCGCACGCTCGAGTTGAACTTGCGACGTGCGGCCTGGACGCTGTCGTCCGTGTCGCTGAACTGCTGCTGCAGGTCAAGGTATTCACGACTAGCCTGCAGTTTCGGATAACCCTGGGCAACAACGAACACCGCTCTCACAGCTTTCTTGACCTCGGGCTCCGCACTCGCGGCTTCTCCGGGTGACGCCGCACCGATCGATCGCTCGCGGGCCGCGGCGACTTCCTCGAACACTCGGCGTTCGTGCGAGGCGTGCTCCCGCACGGTGGCGACCAGTGCCGGAATCAGCTCTGCACGCCGACTGAGCTCGGAAGCGATGCCCTGCCAGGCCTCATCAACGCTCTGATTCCGGCGCACGAGCGCGGCGCGGGCCGAGAACAGCCACACTGCGACGGCGATGACCACAACGACGACGACACCGAGCACGATGTAGATCGGAAGCATAGTATCCATAGGCCCTCCATTTTACGGTTTCTGCCGTAGACGCGCTGACGGAGAATAACGCCGCGCACCCGCCTGCGCACATCCTTCATGCGCAGCAACGGAATAGTCGAGTCAGATCACCTGCGATCGCCGATGGCCGCCCGTGCATCCGACCGGTTCGGCCGCCCGTGCGCGCAGGGAATCCCGCCTGCCTGCTTCACACGAAGCATTAGGCAGCGTTGGATCCCATTCCGCGACTTCCTCCTTGCCGCAGCCCGCCGTACCGCCATGGGCTCGTGCTGCACGGTTCTTCAGCCAACGCGATGCGAACTAGCCAGCATCCCGGCGCCTGCAGAGCGCCCCATGCACTGAGCCCTCCGAAAAACCCAAACGTCCTGCCCGGCAATTCCATTGCGCATCCACCGGCAAAGGAGGATGCTGGAACTGACGCACACGGCGTCGCAAGGGGGTGGAGACGGTGACCGAAGAAGAGACGAATCCGGAAGTGACCAAACTGCGCGCGGAGATCAGCACGCTTCGTCAGCAGTTATCCAGAGCGGAAACAGACCCTGAAACCGCGGCTACCGCGGAATCTCACCTGCGTTCCGCGATCAAGCGGCTGCAGGACAAACTCGCGACCGAGGAGTAGCGTTCGCGCCTCCCGGGTCCGCGAACGCCGGCAGCGGCGTGCCCGAAACACGGCGAAAACTGCCGTTCCGCGAAGCGCGGCTCGAGGAAGCGCCGCCTGCCGTGCAGCTGACAGAGCCGTGTCGTCGGCGCCTACTCCCCCAGCACCCGGCGAGTGTACTCGTTGGCGAACACGCGGTCCGGGTCGTACCGATCGCGCACGGCGAGGAAGTCCTCGAACCGCGGCAGTTGCTCCATGAAACGCTCGTGCGACACCGAGTGCATCTTGCCCCAGTGCGGTCGCCCGTCGTGCGCGAGGAAGATCCGCTGCGCATCCGCGAACAGTGCACGCGGGTCCTGCCGCACATAGGTGTGCAGCGCGATATACGCGACTTCCCGCTCGTACGCGGTCGAGAGCATCGCGGTGTCTGCCGCAGCCGCTCTCACCTCAATGGGGAACGTCACGCGGTGACCACGGCGCTCGAACAGCTGCTCTATCTCGCGCAGAACGGGGCGCACGGCATCGATCGGCACGCCGAACTCCATCTCCCGGAATCGTACCGGACGGCGCGAGACGAAGACCCGGTCGGAGCGATCCACGAACGGCTGCCGCTCCATCAGCGGCGCTGCGAGCCGATTGATCGCTGGAGTCGCGGCCGGGATGCGCGCCCCGACTTCCGACACCGCTCCGTGCAGCGCACCACCCGTGACCGTCTCGTCGAACCATCGCTTGGCGACGGGCAGCGGCCGGGCATCCCGCTCGGTACGGTTGTTCGTCTTGGTCGTGACCACGTCGGTGTGCGGGAACCAGAAGAATTCGAAGTGATCGTTGCCGCGGATCCGGGCGTCCCACTCTTCGATCACGCGTTCGCGCGGCTCCGTGGCTTCGACAACGTCGAGACGAAACTCGGGAACGCACTGGATCTCCACTTCCACGAGCACACCCAGCGCACCGAGACCCAGCCGGACTGCGGGCAGGAGTTCGTAGTTGACGTCCTCCGAAACTTCCACGAGTTCGCCTTTGCCGTTCACGAGCCGCACCGCCGTGACGTTTGCGCCGATCGAGGGATGCCCAATGCCCGTGCCGTGGGTGCCGGTGGAGATAGCGCCCGCGATGGTCTGACGGTCGATGTCGCCCATGTTGGGCAGCGCAAGACCGAAGGGTTCGAGCAGCTCGGCGACCTGATGCAGATGGGTGCCGGCGCCGAACGTGGCGCGTCGACGAGCGCTATCGACCTGCACGAGCCCCCTGAAGTGGTCAAGACGCAGCTGGAACCCCTCCGGCTGCGCGACCGCTGAGAACGAGTGCGAGGCGCCGATGGGCTTCACGCCGAGGCCGGTTCCGCGCTGCGCCGTAACGAGACGTTGCAGCTCCTCGACCGATGTGGGTACGACGACTCCGGCCGGCTCTGCCGAGAACGTCCTGCCCCAGTTGCGCCACGTCATACGAACACCTTCCCCTCGCCTCGATACGTCAGCATGTCGCCACTCCATTCTCCCCCGGCGACGGTGTGCACCCGATTCGCGTGCTCGCAGGCCTCACCGCTCTTCGTCGGCCGGAACCAGACCCTGTCACCGACTTGCAGCGCCGCGGCGGCGGGCCCGCGCAGGGGCGTCTGCACCTCTCCAGCGCCTTCGCGCGGCAGATACTGGAGCCCTGCCGGATATACCGGCTCCGGGAGGCGATCTCGCGCGGCGGGCCCGGACGCGATCCAGCCTCCGCCGAAACAGGTGACGATGTCGGATGAGGGCTTCCGTACGACGTCGAGCGCGAAACCGATCGCCGGGGCGGGCGTGAATTTCGTGTAGTGATCGAACAGGTGCGGCCCGAACAGTCCGCTGCCGGCAGCGATGTCGGTTACGACATCCTCGAGTGAGGTCGATTCGAGCGAGCCGGTGCCGCCGCCGTTGACGAACTCGAGATCGGCGACTTCGCGGACGAGTTGCACCGCCTCGGCCCGTCGCTCGGCGAGCTCGTGAACCGACCGGGCCTGCACGCGGCGTAACAGCTTGCCGTACACGGGGTTCGAAGGGCTGTCTCCGACGCCGGCGATCTGCGCCTCGTACGACATGAGACCGACGAGACGGAACCCGTCGCGGGCGACGATGCTTTCAGCCAAGAGCCGGGCTTGCTGCGGGCCGTGCACCGGGGATCGAAAGACCCCGACGTGCCCGAGCGGGCCGCGCCATGAGGCATCGAGATCAATCGCAACCCTGATGTCGGGCCGATCGGCAGGGTCCACCGCCGCGTCGATGAAGTCGAGCTGTTCGACGCTGTCGATCATGACAGTGACGCGGGATGCCGCCCGTTCGTCGTCCGCGAGCGCTCGGTACGCATCGCGGTCGGTCTGCGGGTATGCGACGAGGATGTCGGCGAACTCGTCGCTCAGCCATATCGCCTCGGCGAGCGAGAACGCGAGCAAGCCCTGCGTCCACGATTCACGATCCAGGATCCTCAGTACGTCACGGATCCGGATCGACTTGGTCGCAACGCGAATCGGCCGGCCGGCCGCACGCTTCCGAAGGCTCGCCGCGTTCGCAGCGACGGCATCCAGCGACAGCGAGACAAGCGGGGCAGAGAACTGGGCGGTTGCGGCCTGCATGGCGCGCCAATGGGATGCGGAGCGCAAGTCGGCGACCGCAACGCCATCGGGTACCGCCGGAAGTGAATCCACCATGACACCATTGTGCATTCGCGGCCCGGGATCCGTCAGCGCCCGGCCGCCGACGTTGCGGCAACACGCTCGTCGGTAGCCTGAGTAACGGGAACCGGCAAATCGGCTGCAGCGTGCGCAGTCTCGTCTGGTTCGAAGAAGACATCGATGCCCACGAGCAGGGTTCCGAAGTACCCGGGCTTGACAGCGCTCTCGCAGCGCAAGTAGGAGTACACGGCACCGTTCGAGATAATGAGAATCATACGGGCCACATCGTGCAGCGGCACCGTGGCACGGACGCCGAGCATCCGCATGCAAGCGTGCAGTGCTTCGATGACGCGGTTCTCGGATTCCGCGTGAACCAGCTGAGGAAGGTGCTGCAGCCCGGGCGTGCGGATGCTGTGCGTAATGACTTCCATCTCGCCCAGCTCGTTCCTGTGGTTGTCCCTCACCGACCGGAACCAGCGTTCGAGCATCCCCCCGACGAGTTCGCTCATGGTGGCGTTCGACGATGTCGGAGGTGGCACGAAGTATTCGTCGTCCGTGCGCAGCAGGCGGTACACGTCGCGAATCACGTCCGCGCGGGTCTCGTAGATGTAGTGGAACGTCGACAGCGGCATCCCGGCCTCAGCGGTGATCGCTCTGACCGTTGCTCCTCGTTCACCTTGCCGTTCAATGACTCGGAGCGCGGCTTCAGCCAGAAGGCGTCGACGTTCAGCGCCAGTCATTCTGTGGGGCACGACACCCTTCCTCATCCTCGTGATGCTAAACGACGACATCGTAGCGTCAACTCCTGCGAGCCAACTATGAGGATGTCCAGACTTACTGGCGCGTCGCACTCGAGTGCGCGACACTGGGAGACAGATCCCACACGGAGGTAGGTTCATGGCACTTCGCTGGTACACGGTGGTCGTCGACTCGCACGACACGCAGGCCCAGGCACGCTGGTGGGCGGAGGTGCTCGACTGGCAAGTGATCTTCGATACCCCCGACGAGGCCGTCATCATCC
>DXDC01000349.1 GCA_019115685.1 Candidatus Agrococcus pullicola | reverse complement strand
GGTGCGCGCAATGGTAGAATTGCTGGACCTGGCGGAGTCGGGTGTGTGGCAGCGCCTGCGCCAGTGCGCCGCGGATCCCTGTCGTGACGCATTCGTGGATCGGAGCCGCCCGGGCCTTCGTCAGTTCTGTTCGACCCGTTGCGCAAACCGCGCTCACGCCGCTGCCTCCCGTTCCCGTCGCCGTTGATCGACGGGTGTCGCGGTGGTGTCTATTTAGCGATAGCTGTCGTCCCGCCGAACTGGCCATTGACGATCATCGTCGCAGGGCTCGCGGCGCTAGCGCTCGCGGCACCCTTCCGCATAGGAGCGCGATTGGAGCGTGAGACCGACGGTGTCGTCTGAGGCCCATGCGGATGATCCCCCGGAACATCGAATAACCGTGCACCTCGATCAAATGATCGAACGGGGACAGCCGCGAAGTGCGAACCGAACCATCGGTCTCGCAGTTCGCCATTCGGTACGGGATTACGGTCGGAACTCTTCGCTGAAACAGACGCAAACCCTGCACTGAGTCCTTTGGCAGGCTCGAGCTTCCGTGCAATTGCCGGTCTCGTGAAAATTGCCGTCATACAGCCGGTTACGATTGACGATTTGACCGATGCTGATGCTCGCCGTTCGGGCCGCGCTTCGGCGCCCGACCTGATCGAGACCCTGAAGGAGCGCGGTCTGAGGCAGGTTCATCAATTCAATACGGTGTTTCAGTCGGAATTCTTCGATAATTCCAACCCAAAGCCCGCACTGAGCACTTCATTTCTTGCGCCGTGGGGCGCCCGGTGAAATTCGTGTTGGTATGAAGAAACCCCGCTGATGTAGAAGCTACAGCGGGGTTCAGTGGCTCCGACCGGCATCGATCCGGTGACCTTTCGATTTTCAGTCGAACGCTCTACCAACTGAGCTACAGAGCCTTGCGGCAAGAGTCTACTGCCTGGGCAAAGGCCCTCTCCGAAGAGAGGGCCTTCACTTGCGACCCTGACGGGACTTGAACCCGCGACCTCCGCCGTGACAGGGCGGCACGCTAACCAACTGCGCCACAGGGCCTTGTGTATTGAATTGTAACGCCTGCGTGACCCCAACGGGATTCGAACCCGTGTTACCGCCGTGAAAGGGCGACGTCCTAGGCCACTAGACGATGGGGCCATGCGCATAAACGCACAACTACCAAGGAATGAGAATAGAGCATCCGGGAGCCTGATTGCAAATCCTTGAAAACGTCAGCGTCGACGCACCTGAGAACTGTACCGTATTCGTCGCATGCATGCCCACTCGCTACGTCTCCCGGACGGGATGCGTTGACGATCAGGGAGCGGTTACTCTTGCTTGAGAGGCGCTTTAGGATGCGCGCCGGGCGCGTTGCCCGACCCCGTATCCGGCCCGTCCTGCTGCGGAAGTCGGCGCAAAGCACACGCAGTCCAGGCAGTCCTCTGGCACTAATCCTTTCAAGTTGCACTTGAACTTGATACGCTGGGCCAGCCCCTAGGCCCAGCTACGGGTCCCCTACGTTAGGAACTTTTCAATCATGGCAAGTCGCAGCGGCACAGCAGCCAGGCGCGCACCGCGATTCGCGGTCGCAATTGCAGCGGCAGCCATCGTTGGCCTCTTCGGGTCTACTGCGGTGCCTGCTTCTGTCCAAGCGCAAGAGACGGACGAGTACGGTTACCCGACCTGGGCCGAAGTCGAGCGAGCTCGTGAGAGCGAGAGCTCGAAAGAGCAGCAGATCGTCCAGATCCGGCAGCTCATCAGCAATCTCGAAGATGAGGTGGCGGAAGCCGAGCGCATTGCCGAGCAGCGGATGGTGGAGGCTCAAGAGGCCGAGCAGCTGTACATGGATGCGATGGCAAACGCAGACCTCCTGCAGAACCAGGCCGACGAGGCCCAGGAGCGTGCAGATGAATCGCACGCCGCGGCATCCACGTTCGCTGGAGCCCTCGCCCGTTCCGGCGGCTCAGGCAACATGAGCATCGAACTGTTCTCGAACCCTGGCGAAGCCGACGACGTGCTGTACCGGCTTGGACTCATGGACAGTGTCACCGGTCGTCAGTCCACGCTGTACGAGCAGGCGCAACAGGATGCCAACACGGCCCAGTCGCTGTCCGAGCAGGCGGAAATCGCCCGCGACGAGCGCGACCGGCTGAACCAAGAGGCGCAGGAAGCCATGGAAGTCGCCATCCAGGCGCAGGCGGACGCCGAGGATGCACTTCAGGAAGAGATCGATCACCGCGGAACTCTCGAGGCCCAGCTCGAAGTGCTCATCGAGGACCGCCAGGCGACGGAAGAAGATTACCGAGCCGGGCAGGAGTACCGTGAGGAGCTCGAGCGCCAGCGACTCGAGGAAGAGCGCAAGCGTCAAGAGCAGGCTGAACGCGAGCGCCAGCGGAACGAGCAGAACAACAACAGCAACAACAACTCCGATACCGGAACCAGCAACCCCACGAACCCGCCTCCCGTCAGCGGGGGCTGGGCCCGACCCAACAACGGCGGAGTCACGTCGAACTACGGCTACCGCCTTGACCCACTCGGTCAGCTCGGTTGGAAGCTGCACGCGGGAACCGACTTCGCCGCGGGATGCGGTGCTCCGATCTTCGCGGCCGGCAACGGTACCGTCGCGGCCAAGGGGTATGACGCCTATGGCGCGAACTTCGTCTTCATCGACCACGGCAACGGTGTGCAGACCAGGTATTACCACATGATGGCTCCCGCCCACGTGAGCGTAGGACAGTCCGTCAGCGCGGGGCAGGTAATCGCGTACGAGGGTCAAACCGGCTGGGCGACCGGCTGTCACCTGCACTTCGAAGTGCGGGTGTACGGCGCCCCGACCGACCCGTTGCCGTTCTTGAGACAGCGCGGAGTCTCGGTCTAGCGGATCCGCACAGGAGGAGGGGAGAGCGTGTGCTCTCCCCTCCTTCGTCGTGTCCAATGGCCGCGCGCTTTGAGACTTGCCACGAGACATCGGGCACCGTGGCAGTAGCCGGCTACGCACCCGAGTCGGGGTCCGCAGGGGGAGGCGCATCCAGCGCACGAAGCATCCGCTCGAGAGACTCGCGCAGTTCGCTCCGTGCCGGCTCGGGGAAGTCTGTTGTGTACTCGACCCCTTCCGGTACGTAGAGCATCCCGTACATGGCCTCGCGCCAGTCGCCACCACCGACGGGCCAGCGGGTGCGGCACTCGTCCTCCTCTGTCGCGCCCTGCGACCACTGGCCGAACTGCCGCCGCATCTGGGCGAACGGCAGCTCCATCACGACATCTGCTTCCACGGATTGGGGTGTCCAGGAGCTCGCGATGAGGATGAACTCCTCGATCTGCGGGGGAGTGAGATTGCGAGAAGTGAACAACACGTGCGTATGCTCG
>DXDC01000348.1 GCA_019115685.1 Candidatus Agrococcus pullicola | reverse complement strand
CTCCCGGCGTACAACTCGGTGGTGTTGTCCATGTGCTCCAGCAACTCGAGGTCGTGGCTGACGACGATGAGTGTTCCCGGCCACTGGTCGACGAACTCGGCCAGCTTCGCCCGTGTCGTGCGGTCGAGGTTGTTGGTGGGCTCGTCGAGCAGCGTGATCGGTGTACGGCGGATGCGCAGTCCGGTGATCGCGATGAGCATCCCCTCGCCGCCGGACACCTCGGCGACCCGGCGGCCGAGGTCTCCGGCAGAGAACCCGATCTGGTGCAGCGCTTCGTCGGCGCGCGACTCGATGTCCCAGTCGTCGCCGATCGCGTCGAAGTGACGTTGGTCGACGTCGCCGGACTCGATCGCCTTCATCGCATCGAGGATCGATTGGATGCCGAGCAACTCGCCGATCGTCGTGTCGCGTCGCAGTGTGAGCGTCTGCGGCAGGTACCCGACCTCGCCGCCGGTGTCGATGTGGCCGGAGGTCGGCTGCAACTCACCCGCGATCAGGCGCAACAGGGTGGATTTGCCGGCACCGTTGCGGCCGATCAGCCCGGTTCAGCCCGCGCTGAAGGTGCCATTGACGCTGTCGAGGGCGATGGTGCCATCGGGCCACTCGAAGGCCAGATCGCGCAGGGTGATTGCGGATTTCATAGACATTGCTGTATTGCTCTTTCTCTGCCGTCAACCGCCGACGGGCGTGACGGGGATCAGTTCTGTGTTGATGAGGGCAGCCCCCGGTGAGGGCTGGGTGAGGTACTTCGCGTGGAGTTGGCCGCAGGCCGCGTCGATGCCGGTGCCGAACTGGCGCCGCCTTGTCGCATGGATGCCACGAGCGGTCAGTCCGCGCACGAACTCGTCCACCCGGTTCGACGAGGGCGCACGATACTCGGGAACGGCTCCGGCGGCCTCGTTGTAGCGGATGACGCTGATGTGGAACAACTCCGGCCGGGAGCGCTCGTGGATCAGTTTTGCGAGTGCCGCGAGATGGTCGTCGCTGTCGTTGACGCCTGCGATCAGCAGGTAGGCGAGATACACCTTTCTGCGGCTCGTGGCGGCGTGTCGGTCGAGGATGTTGAGGTTCCGTGCGAGCGGGAATCGCTCCTCAAGGGGGATGATCTGCTTCCGCTGGTTCGGGAACGGCGAGTGCACCGAGAGTGTGATCGTCACCTGCGGGTGCTCGTTCACCAGACGTTCGAGGTTTGGCGCGAATCCGACCGTGGACACCGTGATCCGGCGCGCCGACATGCCGGCGTACGCCTGATCGGTCAGCAGGGTCAGCGCGTCGAACACGTGGGGGTTGGCGAGCGCCTCGCCCATGCCCATGAAGGCCACGCTCGCGGGCCGTGGCAGGCCCGCTCGCGTCCAACGCGGGTGCATCACCTGCGCGACGATCTCGTCCGCTGTGAGATTGCGGATCAGACCGACCGCGCCGGTCGCGCAGAACGTGCAGCCCAGGCCGCACCCGGCCTGCGACGAGATACACATCGAGTCCCATCCCGCCCGGTAGTGCGAGACGACGGTCTCGATGCGCGCGCCGCTGTCCGAGGAGAACAGCACCTTTTCGACTTGTTCATCGCGCTGGACCTCAAGCGCCGTGAGCGGGTGCAGCTGCGGGCCGAACCGCGCTGTCAGCTCGTCACGCAGTTGCGTCGGAAGGGCACGGACGTCGGCGAACGTCTCGGCGGTCGAGCCTTGCCACGCGGTGATGAGCTGCCGAAACCGGAACGCCGGCTCGCCAGCGTGAGCGAGGTGATCGTGAATGCGCATCCAACGGCTCCTCTCGGTCAGGACAGTGTTCATGTGTCACCGCCCCGGGGCGGGAGGACCTCACGGCCTCGGTAGAAGCCGCAGTGCTGGCATGCACGGTGCGGTGGCGTGGCCTTTCCGCACGCGGGATTGCTGCAGACGGTGAGCGCGGGCGCGGTGGTCTTCCAGCGAGCGCGGCGATGACGGGTGCGAGAACGTGACTTGCGGTGCTGCATGAGGGTGCCTTTCGTGAGCAGGTTGCAGGCGCCAGCAGAGCTGGCAGGACAACCGACTACGGGGCCGTGTGGATGCAGCGAGAGGTCACGCCGCTGGGCAGCGCAAGAGTGGCGTCGACGACGTGAAGCGATCGCTCGATGTCAAGAAGAAGACTGATGCGTACCTGAGAGGCGGGGTCGCGCGTTCGCACTTGTGCACTCGGGACCGAAGTCGGTGCGATGCGAACGTACCGGTGATGACCGCACGAGAGTCAACATCCCGCGAGGGGACGGGCTCACGTGGGTGCGTTGAGAAACGATCGTCCACTGAGGCGGGCGACGCCCGCACGAGTGGAAGCCACCGGCAGTTCGGTGGCTACGCTCTGTCGACCTCAATCATCTCCACAGCGACGATTCTACCAGCCCTGGTCTGAAGCGGCCGCGTTCGGATCGCGACATAGATGGCGCAACGCAGCAGCTGCCTGCCGTGGAACAACGTCGTCGAGAGATGCTTCAACTTCGTCAAGCAGTGGCGAGGACTCGCATCCCGCTACGACAAGACCGCGCGCTCATACGCGGCAGGACTCTGCCTCTCCGCAGCCCT
>DXDC01000347.1 GCA_019115685.1 Candidatus Agrococcus pullicola | reverse complement strand
TGAATTGCCAGGAACTGAACACCGCGGTCACGTACGGGGCCAAACCGCTGACGATCGTGTTCGATAACGGGATGTTCGGCACGATTCGCGAGCATCAGGAACAGTGGTACCCGGGTAGGCAATCGGGGACGGCTCTCGAGAATCCCGATTTCGCAGCCATGGCGCGGTCGTTCGGATGCTTCGGCGAGCGCGTCGAGCGCACCGAGGATTTCGCTCCGGCACTTGAGCGCGCGCTCGCCAGCGATCGGGCGGCAGTGCTGCATTTGCTGCAGGATCCCGAGCACCTGAGCCCCTGATCGCTCCAGTTATTCGGTGACGCCGGGCAACGGAGGTTCGCTCCACTCGACCCGCTTCGCCGGCGGGACGTCGTGAAGAGCGGGCCCGGCGACGACGCGGTTCGCAATCGTCCCGATGCTTTCGACCTTCATGGTGACGACATCGCCGACTGCGAGTGGTGGCGGTGTACGTTCCTCACTCCAGCCCCAGAACTCGGCAAGGCACCCCCCTCCCGCGGTTCCGGACCCGAGAATGTCACCCCGCCGCACCCATGTACCGCGACTTGCGTAGGCGACGAGCTCGGCGAAGGACCAGGCCATGTTCGCGAGGCTGTCGCCGCCGATTCGCAGATCGTTGACGAACACCTCCATCGCGAGGTCGTAACGGTCACCTCGACGGGCGTGCTCGAGTTGGTCCTTCGTCACGACGACCGGCCCCAGTGTGGTGGCGGTGTCCTTGCCCTTCGCGGGGCCGAGACCGACGCGCATCTCCCGCTGCTGCAGGTCACGCGCCGACCAATCATTGAAGATCGTGAAGCCGGCGATGTGCTCCCAAGCCTCCTCGACCGAGAGATTGTAGCCGTCGCGACCGATGACCGCGCCGACTTCGAGCTCGAAGTCGAACACCTCGCAACCGGGCGGCACCGGCACGTCGACACCGGACCCGATCGCAGCGTGCGGATTCGTGAAGTAGAAGGCGGGAGCTTCGAACCAGGCGGGCGGCACCTCGGACTTCCCGGTCACCGAGCGCAGTGAACCCGCCGTGTGCTGTTCGAAGGTGATGAAGTCACGGAGCGTCGTGACCGGCAGTGGCGGATGCAGCGGTGCGTCGTCAGGAAACGGCACGGAAGCATCCCACTCCAGTTCGTCCGTGAACTCGCTATCCAGTAGGCCCAGTGGGTCCTGCCCGGTCGAGAGCGGCACGAAGCTGTCGCCTTCGAGTCTGCCGAATCGGCGAACGCCGTCGATGTCGATGGATGCGATGCGCATCAGTCCTCCTCGAAGATTGCGACGGCCCTGGTCCAGCCGGCAGAAGCCTCATGAATCTTCACCGGGAAGCAGGCGACCTGGAAGCCGGAGGGCGGCAGCGATTCGAGATTGTGCAGCTTCTCGATGTGACAGTAGCCGATCTCACGACCCGCACGGTGGCCTTCCCAGATGATGCTGGCATCCTGGTCCTCTCGATAGCGCTCGGCGGTGTACACGAACGGCGCATCCCAGCTCCACGCATCCGTGCCCGTCACTCGTACGCCCTGGCGCAGGAGATGCAGGGTCGCGTCCCGACCGATCCCGCATCCGGTCGAAACGTAATCGTCCTCGCCGTACCGGACACCCGCACTCGTGTTGACGAGCACGATGTCGAGCTCCTCAAGGGTGTGGCCGATCCGCTCGAGCTCGGCATCGATGTCTCCAGGGGTGACGACGTAACCGCTCTCGAAGTGTCTGAAGTCGAGCTTCACTCCCCTCTGGAAGCACCAGTCCAGCGGCACCTCGTCGATCGTGATCGCCCGCTTGCCGCCGTCCATGATCGACGAGTAGTGATAAGGAGCATCCAGGTGGGTTCCCGTGTGGGTACTCGCGGTGATCCGCTCGATCGCCCAGCCCTCGCCGTCGGGCAAGTCGTTCACGCTGGCCCCGGGGAAGAAAGCGACGACGTCTTCGGCCGTTTGCCGATGGTTGAAGTATTGGATCTGCGGTTCGTGCCCGGGTGGATCCGATCGGATGCCTGCCTTCAGCGGCACGGAGATGTCGACGATTCTACGCATCTGCGTTGACTCCCTTCAGTGTGGATGTTTTCGTGGCGTTCTTGTGGTCTGAGGGGGCCTTCGGCAAGAAGAGCAGGAATACACCGCCGAGCAGGAAAATGAGCCCCGCGACGATGAGGCCGGTCGCGAAGGATGCCGCTGCCGCGATGCCGCCGAGGATCATCGGTGCAAACGCTGAGACACCGCGGCCGACGTTGAATGTGAAGCCGGCTCCCGTCGCGCGCACCCGAGTCGGGAAAAGCTCGCCCAGATAGGATCCGAACAGCCCAGCGAACGTCATGAAGAATGCGTAGAGGGGGCCGAGCCAGAGCAGCACGGACTGGTCGGTCACGATGCCGTAGAGCGGCATCAGCACGCCCGACCCGAACATCGATAGGAGTAGTGCGTTCTTCTTGCCGATCTTGTCGGCGAGCCATCCGAACACAATGTATCCAGCGAACATGCCGAGGTTGAGCCAGGTCATGAACTGTCCAACGGACTGCGCATCGAGTCCGCGCTCGGTCTCAAGATAGCTCGGCAGCCAGGTGCTTGCACCGTAGTAGGCGACGAACGCGGCGGTGGCGACAAGGCTGGCAAAGATTGTGACGCGAGCAAGCCCGGGCCTGAAGATCTCGGTCAGTGACACGTTGGTCTTCTCCGCGGAGACCTGTGCGAGCGCCCTCTGCTCGCGCCACGCCTCCGACTCCCGCAGCAGGAAGATCGAAAGGAGCAGTGGCAGGATGGCCGATAGCCCGGCAACGAGGAACATCTCCCGCCAGTGGGGCATCATCCAACTCGCAAGCTGCGCGGCCGCTACTCCCCCGATCGGGAATGACGCGAGGACAAACGCCACGGCCTTGCCGCGCTGATGGGGCGGCCAGGTCTCTACGACGAATGCGGAGATGATGCTCCACACGCCTCCGAGCCCCAGGCCAGCGACGAAGCGCAGGATGAGGAACACGGTGAAGTTCGGGACGAAATAGATCGCTGCAGTGAGCAGGATGAACAGCACCAGGCAGACATTGAGTGCGAATTTACGCCCCTTGTTGTCGGCGAGCCACCCCATGATGGGCCCGCTAAAGCCCATCCCGAGCAGTGTCGCTGTAGCAAGCAAACCGCCCTGCACGGGTTCGAGTCCGAACTCCGCAGACACGGCGGGCAGGGCGAACGAGAGGATCGCGATTTCGAGCGCGTCGAACAGATAGATGATGAATGCGCTAAAGAGCACTACCCACTTGTAGGAAGAATGCATCGTTGGGTCCTTCCGAGACGTTTTGACTAACTGTACGTGCGTTTAGTCTAGGAATGCAAGCGGCCACACCTGGCGTGCGCGACACTCAGGCATGGCTTCGGGTATGGGACGACGCAGCCAGTCGCGCCCACGCAGGTCATGCCCCGCGCGCGTCGCACTCAGCCGTGACGGATGCCTGCACAGATGAATGCGTGCAGAAACGGCAGGCGCTCACCGGTGTCGGGCGCGTCGTCTGCGAGTGCTCGCTCGCGCTCCCCCACGTTCGTCGAGGTGAACGCTCCAACCGCGAACAGGTAAGCCCACCGGTGGAAACCCTCGGGTTTTTGCGGCAGCACCACCTCAAGCGCCCTGATGAACTCCCTGGCCATCGGGTCGAAAAGCTCCTCGATGATCTTTCGCTCAGGAGCGTGAGGGTCACTTGCCTCGCGCAACACCAGCCGGAGGTACTTCGATGTCCTGTCGTCGAGTGGCCTCTGCGTGCCTACCAGCAAAAAAGCAGCCACGATCTGCTCTAGTGCATCGACCGCAGTGAGGTCCACTCCACGTAGAGCTTCGAGCCGAGCCTCGTTCCAGTGCTGATACTCCTCGAAGATCGCGCGGTAGAGATTGAGCTTCGTCTCGAAATGGTAGACCACGAGCGGCAGACCGACACCGGCCTCCTGTGCGATGTTCCGCATCGTCGCGCGGTCGTATCCTTTGTCAGCGAACACCGTCTCCGCTGCGCGGAGGACATCGTCCCGCTTACTGGGCCTACTCATGAGAGCCATTCTCTCAGCCGCGTGGGGTCAACTGGTTCCGGTGTCCGAGGCAACGTCAGAGGTCGGGAATACCCTACGCGCATGGAAGCTCGACTGAATCGAAAAGACGCAGAGCGGTACGCCGAGAACCTGTTGGAGTGGTGGTGCCCGAAGCTCGCAGCGCTGAGCGAAGCCCTCGAGGATGACCGCCAGCAGGCATGGTCGGAACTGCTGGCAGCAGAACTCCAGGCTCATCCCGTGGAAATACTGCCGCAGCTGCAGTCGCTTGCGCTACTCAAGGCTGCCAGGACACCGCGCCAAGGTAGCGCATATCGAATGTTGGCGGCCACCGTAACGCTGATGCTCAAAGAAGCACCGGCCGACGCTTCAACGCCGAGCCACGACGACTTCGAGCTGCGACCATCAACACCAAGCCGACAGACCTACGCATCCGCATCCGCGCACATCAGCGATGACGCATGGGCCCAGAGCTGGCTCCGCGCACACCGCGAGTTGGTGTTCGAAGCGGGCCGAATCCCTGCGGCGAGCGCCGACCCCACAACCGTGGATGCCTGGGTGGCGTACCTGGCCGATTGCTTCAACGAACGGTCAGCGTCAAGACTGACTTCACTGCGGAAACTTTGCGAACAGCTTGCCGAACGCGAGCCCGAGGCTGCAGCATCCCTGCGGCTCGTGTGCCATGCGGCGTCACCGCACTCTGGTTTCACCTACGTGTGAGGAGACAAGCGCGCTCCACAAGCAGGTGTTCAGCGAATCTCTCCACAGATTTCGCGTTCTTGTGGCTCATGCCGCAGGTTTCCGCAAGAATAGATGGGAACACAGATTCTAATTAGTGAAACGCAGAGTTGAAAATGAGCAGGGGCACCACGAACAGGCTTCACAGCACAATGGAGTGCGAACGCCTTGATTTCCGAGGCCCCTATCGCACTCTATGTCAGAGGTACTCTCCACGCTGGAGTGGTATGTCAGTTCTACTACTGCGGCACTGAAGCACCGTTGTTCAGCATCACGAGGAGGTGAGAGCGATGACAACCACAGAAGGACCGCCCGAAGGCGCCGGCAAGGGTCGAAACGAGGATGCCGGGCTGGACCCGTACGTTCAGGCAGTGCTGACTACCGCCCAACGATTGCACGAGGAATCCGAAGCGAAGCGGGCAGCACGTGCCGATATGTCTCCGGAAGCTCGACGCGCCGCCGAAGCCGCCGAAGCCGCCGAAGCGGAATCGCGGCGGCAGCAACAGTGGGGGTCACCGACAGAGCCTGCACACGCAACCGCGACAAAGATCGCCACCGCACGCACCGTGCTCGAAAAGGCGACCGAGGAAGCATTCGAGCTTTTCCGCGACGCTTGCGACGCGGACCGAGCGATCCTGATGACGGAAATCACCGAGACCGCACTTGCTCATGACGCACTGCTCTCAGGCTATGCGCAAGCACTTGCCCAAGCAGAAGGTGGCGGCGACGACCTCGCGGAGCGACTCGGCTTTCGTTCTGTCCCCGATCTGCTGCAACACGACCTCGGTAAACAGAAGCGTGAGACCGACGGCGTAGTACGACTGGGCAAACTACGGGCCCAGGGAGATTATCCCGCCTTGGCGTCGGCGATCACAGAGGGCAGCGTTTCACTGCACCAGGCACTGGTCATTGTCGGCGTGCTCGATCAGCAGGTTCCCCACCACGCACAGGAAGACATTGCCCGAGTCGAACAGTCCGCAGTCGAGTTCGCGATCGGCAACGAAACGCAGCTACCACTGAAACCGGAGCAACTGCAGCAGCTCGTGCGGGGTTGGTTCAAGGAACTCGAACCAGAGCGCGTCGAGCTCGACAGCGCCGAGCAGCACGACCTACGGGAGTGCAGCTACGGCATCGCCGCCGACGGCATGGTGCGAGTTCGAGCACTCCTGCCTGCAGAAGAAGGTGCTCAGGTACTGCAGTTCCTCGACGCAAATGCGGGGCCACGCGTCCGCTTCCGTAGCGAGGATTCCCAAGACGGCGCTGACCCGGAGGACACCAGAACACAAAAGCAGAAGAAAGCGGACGCATTCGCGAGAGCATTCTCTGTTGCTGCAAAGGCCAAGGGCACCGCGACCCAGGGAGGCGCATCGCCGACCCTGACGGTCACCATCCCTGTCGACGAACTCGACAAGCATGCGGCTGGCGCACCAGCCCTCGCACAAATGGACCGGACGCAAGAGCTCGTGCCCGCTCACGTCGCCGCGCGCATCCTCTGCGATGGTGGCATCCGCGCCGCAATCACCGGGGACAGGGGAGAGGTGCTCTTCCTGGGGCGTAAAGAACGACTCTTCAGTTCGGCGCAGCGAACTGCGCTCTCCACCACGTACCCGACGTGCGCGGTCGGCGACTGCGATATCCCGGCCGTGTGGTGCGAAAGTCACCACGTGCAGTCCTGGGCAAACGGTGGGCCAACAGACCTCGACAACGGCGTCATGCTCTGCAACTACCACCACCATCAGGTCCACTCCGGCCACCTCACGATCACCCGAGACTCGAGCCGGACGCGATGGCGAGTCAGACGCAAAGCACGAATACGCACGGGAAGCAGTGCCGCTCGCATCGCAGCCGGTGCGGGCCAGGGAGACTTCACGGACTCGCACGGCCCGGATGACTCTACGGAAGCTAAACCGGCAAACACTTCCTAAGGCACCACTGTGTCTGATGCGCGAACGATCGGTTCCCACCACCATTCCGCCGTACGGGGGAGGCGAGCGGACGAGTCACCTGCATAGGCTGAGCACGTGACAAGTGAAGCCCCTACCAATCGCACGCCCCCTCCCCGCAACGCGTGGAAGACGGACGGTCTGCTCGCGCTCGGTCTTGGCGTAGCGTCCCTCCTGATCGGGTGGCTTGCGCTCCTCACCGGCACATTCGGCGCCGATGTGAACTCGTGGACAGCGCTCTTCGGCGGTTTCGCGATGGCAGCTCCACTGGTGCTCAGACGCCGTTGGCCATCGGCCATGCTGATCCTGCAAACCCTCATCTACATGCCACTGGTGTGGCTCGGGTGGGAGATCTACGTCATCCAGATCATGATCTTCCTGAGCTTCTACTCGGTCGGAGCCTGGGACGCGAACCGCAAGCGAGCATTCTGGACGCGTCTTGTGGTGATCATCATCATGTTCGGCTCCATAGCTGCCACGTTCATCGTCTACGGGGGCCTCTACATCGAACTCGGCGGAGTGACGGGCCTCATCGCGACCTTGGCCATCCAGTACGTCGTCAACATCGGGTACTTCGGGGGCGCATGGTTCTTCGGCAACCGCGCATGGAACTCGGCACTGGAACGCGAGGCTCTCGAACGGGCCCACGAGGACATCCGCGGTCAGCAGGCGATCATCGCCGATCAAGCCGTCGATCTTGAACGCATTCGCATCGCGCGTGAACTGCACGACGTCGTCGCTCACCACGTCTCGGCAATGGGCGTGCAGGCCGGGGCAGCCCGGCGTGTGATGTCCCGAGATGCGGAGCAAGCCGAACAGTCGCTCAGGCTCGTCGAGAGCTCGGCGCGCGAAGCGATCGATGAACTCCGCGCCATGGTCACGACCCTTCGCAGTGACGGCTCCACGAACGCTCCCCTCCCCACACTCGCCGAGCTCGACGCCCTTATCGACCACGCTGCCCAGAACGGCCAGCGAGTCACGTTCGAACGCATAGCGGACCTCCCACCTGTCTCACCCGCTGCAGAGCTCACGCTGTATCGTGTCGCTCAGGAAGGGCTGACGAACGCGCGCAAGCACGCGGGCGACCGAGCAACCGTGATCGTTCGCTTACGCGGCGTCGAAGACGGCATCGAGCTCGAAGTCAGCGACTCTGGCCGTGCAGGCATGCAGCATAGCAATGGCACTGGGCACGGACTAGTGGGGATGCGCGAGCGCGTCCAAGCCGTTGGCGGACGTCTCGAGCACGGCCCCAAGTCGGGCGGCGGATGGATGGTCAGAGCCTGGGTGCCGGGTTCACCGCACGCAGAACATGGCAGGCTTGAGTCGTGACCAGAATTCTGCTTGTCGACGATCAATCCCTCGTTCGTGCGGGATTCACCACCATCCTCGAATCGGAACCCGGCTTCGAAGTCGTAGGCCAGGCATCCGACGGGCTCGAGGGGGTGGCTCTCGCAGAAGAACTCGACCCCGATGTCATCTGCATGGACGTCCAGATGCCCAACATGGACGGGCTCGAGGCGACTCGCAGAATCGTCGACGGCCCGTCGCGCGCATCCGTGCTGATCCTGACCACTTTTGATCGCGACGACTTTCTATTCGAAGCGCTCTCAGCGGGAGCCAGCGGGTTCCTCCTCAAGACTGCCGACCCAGACCATCTCGTCGAAGCGATTCATGTACTCGACCGTGGCGATGCGCTCCTCTCTCCCGCTGTGACTCGCCGCGTCATCGAACGCTTCGGCAGCATCCCCTCGCCCCGGTCAGCCTCGACCTCCCCCGAGGACACAGCTGAGACGTCCCTGACAGAGCGTGAGCAAGCCACACTCCTGCTGCTCGCGCGCGGCAAGTCCAACGCTGAAATTGCGAAAGAACTCTTCGTAGGCGAGTCCACGGTGAAGACGCACGTTTCGAACATTCTCATGAAGCTCGGCATCCGCGACCGCATCCACGCGGTCATCTGGGCGTACGAACACGGTGTCGTCTCGCCGACTCCGGACGCCTAACGCGCAGCACCGCCGTAGGCCCCGTGCACCAGGCACCGACGGACCCCCACGACGCCGAGGACGAGAAAGACCACTGGCTCGTGTTCACCGGCATCGGCGGGAGTACATCGTGGAATACACGGGCCGCCACTTCGGAGGGGCCGCTGAGCCAGTTCGCCACCACGATAGCGTCGATGGGCGTTAATCAGGGCGAAGTGCTCACGCACGAGCAAGGTGAATGCTGGCCGGCGTAGTTCTACACTGGAGTGCGTGCATCGCATCCTCACAACGGCGGTGGCCTTCCTGGCCGCTTCGCTACTTGCGGCATGCTCGTCGAGTGAGCCGCTCGATTTCGAGCCTCCTCCCGGGCAGGACACAGACACGGCACCTGCGCAGCTCAGCCCCGCACTTGAAAACGCGCTGCGGGAAATGGACTGCGCAGAAGTCACACTGACCACGCCACCGGATACCTCCGGAGTGGAGTCCGGCGAAGACCAGGATGAGGGCGAGGTGCAGCAAGCGGGCATCGAGATACGAGAGGCCGGCCACTGCATTCCGTTCGCGGGTGTCGAGCAGGTGGACTTCTTCGAATTCGCCAGCGCTGACGACGCGCGCACGTGGGCCTCGAGTGACGCGGTCGAGATCGCAGGGGTGGACAACGCCTACATCAGTGGTGCCGTCATCATCATCGATCGCAACAACGACTACCTGATGCAGCTGACGATGCAGTTCGACTCCGTGAGCTGAACTGCATCCACCGCGAGGCGGAAGTAAGAATCTCCGCCGCTCGGGGGAAGATCCAGGCCACCGGTGGGCCATACGCTCAAACTATGATCCACATCGAGCAGGTGAACAGGTCGTTCGGCAGCACGCAGGTGCTGCGCGACGTCGACTTCACCATCAGCCCAGGCCTCATGACCGGCTTCGTCGGCGGTAACGGCGCCGGCAAGACCACGACCATGCGCATCCTGCTGGGTGTCCTGGAGCCGAGCTCCGGTCGCGTCACGGTCGATGGCGAACCCATGAGTGCCCACTACCGCGCAGGCATCGGCTACATGCCGGAAGAACGCGGCCTCTACCCCAAGATGCCCGTGCTCGAGCAGATCGTCTACCTCGCTCGACTGCACGGCGTCAGCAAGCAGCGCGCAACCGAGCGCGCGACAGAACTCCTCGAGCGTCTCGGCCTCGGCGAACGCATGAAGGACGACCTCCAATCGCTCTCACTCGGCAACCAGCAGCGCGCGCAGATCGCCGCAGCCCTCACACACGAACCGCACGCGCTCGTACTCGACGAGCCGTTCTCAGGGCTCGACCCCATGGCCGTCGAGAACACCCTGGAAGTGCTCCGCGACGTCGCAGATACGGGCGCGCCCGTACTGTTCTCCTCGCATCAGCTCGATGTCGTCGAGCGACTCTGCGACGAACTCGTCATCATCGCCGACGGCGAGATCCGCGCCGCAGGCAGCCGTGAGGAAATCCGTGCGGCCAACACGTCACCCGCGTGGAATCTCGAGACGGATGCCGACACGGGCTGGGTGCGCAGTATCCCCGGCATCGACGTCATCGAGTTCGACGGCGGCTTCGTCCGCTTCCACGCCCCGGACGCGGATGCCGCGGACACGGTACTGCAAGAGGCGATGTCCCGCGGGCGGGTTCGATCGTTCGCTCCCTACCGCCCGCCGCTGACGGAGATCTTCCAGGAGGTAATCCGATGAATGCCAGCTCACAGAACAGCCAGATCGACTTTTGGAGCGCGTCCGGGATCGTCGCGCAGCGCGAGATCACCGTACGGTTGCGGTCGAAGTCGTTCATCATCTCGACCATCATCATGCTGATCTTCATCGTCGCCGCGGTCGTGCTGATGCCGAGAATCGGCGACCTGTTCGGCGGCCCCGGTTCGCTCGCCGTCACGCCCGAGACGACCGAGGTGGCGGAAGCGCTCGAAGGGTACGAACTCGTGGAGGTGGCGGATGAGGCCGCAGCCCGCGAAGCCGTCGCAAACGGTCAGGCCGACAACGCGCTCGTGACGGGCGACAACCCAACCGGTCTGCTCGTCATCAGCGACCGTGAGGTGTCGACGACGCTCGTCGAGCTGCTGTCGGTTTCGCCAGAAGTCGAACTGCTCGACGAGAACGCCCCCAACCCGTTCCTCGCGATGTTTATCGCTATCGGTTTCGGCGTCGTCTGGTTCTCCTCGGCGCTCACCTTCGGCAGTCACACCGCAAACAGCGTGGTCGAGGAGAAGCAGACCCGTATCGTCGAGATGCTGCTGGCAAGCGTGCCGGCTCGCGCGCTGCTGACCGGAAAGGTGCTGGGGTCGGCGGTCATCGCCATCGCTCAGGTGGCCGCGATCGGGTTGGCGGCAATACTCGGGGCAGCGATAGGCGGCAACTCGATCGTGCTCGACGGCCTCGCAGAACCTATCCTGTGGTTCATCGTGCTCTTCGCCCTCGGCTTCGTCATGATCTCCGCGCTCTACGCTGCCGGCGCAGCCCTGGTCTCCCGCACGGAGGACATCCCCGCCACGACCCAGCCCATCACCTGGCTGATCATGCTGCCGTACATCGCCATCATCATCTTCTTCAACAACCCGTTGGCGCTGCAGATCATGTCGTACATCCCGTTCTCGGCGCCCGTTGCCGTGCCGGTCCGACTGTTCCTCGGATCGACCGAGTGGTGGGAGCCGCTGCTGTCGCTCGCGATCATGTTCGTCACGACGGCGCTGCTGATCTTCTTCTCAGCACGAGTGTACGAAAATTCGTTGCTGCGCACGGGCAAGGCGATGAAATGGCGGGAGGCGCTGCGCCCGTCTGCTTAGCTGTTGCCATGCGTCGAACACCTCACTTCACCGTGCGGGATCCGGAAGCCGTCAAACGGCTGATCCGCGAGCATCCCTGGGCAACGATCGTGTCCAACACGAAGCAGGGTCTCGTGGCCTCGCACTACCCGATCATGGTGGAAGAGGATCGCGAAGACTTCAGTATCGTCAGCCACGTCGGGAAGCCGGATGATCGGGATCTCGAGCTCGGCGAGCACGAAGTCATGATCATCGTGCAGGGCCCGCACGGGTACGTCTCACCGGGCTGGTACGAAGTCGATCAGGCAGTGCCGACCTGGAATCACGTGACCGCCCACCTCTACGGGACACCGGAGATCCTGACCGATGAGGAGAACTGGGAGGCGCTGTCGAATCTGGTCGCCCACTTCGAGAACGAATCGCCTCATCCCCAACTGCTCGAGGACAACGCCGACTACGGCCGCAAGATCTTCTCCGGCACGGCAGGCTTCAGGATGGTCGTCGACCGGTTCGAAGCACGCGCGAAACTGAGTCAGAACAAGTCCGATGACATCATCGACCGGGTCATCGATCATCTCGACGGCGATGGGCCCTGGCGCCAGCCGCACCTCGCGGACGAGATGCGCAGGGAGCACGAGCGGTGACCGGCGACGATGTGACGCTGCGGGATGCACGAGTGGGCAACGACGTCGTCGACGTCCTCATCCGAGCCGGGAAGATCGTCACCGTGGGCAGCGTGAACGAGTCCGCGAACACCGAGATCCAGCTTGACGGCCGCGCACTGCTGCCGGGGCTCTGGGACAACCACGTGCACATGACGCAGTGGTCGCTGCACTCCAGACGACCCAGCACGTTCCACGCGCGCAGCGCACGCGAAGCCGCCGATACGATCGCCGCAGCGCTGGCCGCTTCCCCCGTGCTCCCGCCCGCGCGGGATGGCCGCCCCATGCCGTTCGTCGGCACGGGTTTCCGAGACGGTCTGTGGCCCGACGCACCGTCCATCGAGCTGCTCGATGAAGCGGGCGGTGGTGTTCCGATCGTTGTTGTGAGCGCCGACTTGCATTCCGTGTGGCTGAATACCGCCGCCAGCGAGCGCTTCGGGATCACGACGGACGCGACCGGTCTACTGCGCGAAGAGCCGGCCTTTGCGATCGAGCAGCGGGTCAACGATCTGCCCGAGAGCGTGCTGGACGACTGGGTTGCCGAGGCCGGCCGAGCGGCTGCACGCCGCGGCGTTGTCGGCATCGTCGACCTGGAGATCGCATGGAACGCCGACCCCTGGCTGCGTCGCCTGCGCGGAGGGTTCGATACGCAGCGCGTCGAGTTCGGCGTCTACCCGCACGACTTGGAACGGGCGGTCACCGCGGGTCTCCGAACGGGCGCCGCGCTGCACGAGCTCCTGACCGTCGGGCCGCTGAAGATCATGACCGACGGTTCGCTCGGCACGCGCACGGCGTACTGCTTCGACGAGTATCCGGGCATGGAGGGGCAACCGGGGTCACGCGGGCTCCTGGCCATTCCACCGCACGAGCTCCGCGCGCTGCTGCAGCGCGGCCGGAGGAACGGCTTCGATGCGGCGGTGCACGCCATCGGCGACCACGCGAATACGCACGCGCTCGACGCGTTCGAAGAGCTGGGCATCCCGGGTCGTATAGAACATGCGCAGCTGCTCACGCGCACGGACGTCGACCGGCTCGGTGCCCTCGGCGTCGTCGCAAGCGTACAACCCGAGCACGCCCTCGACGATCGCGACATCACCGATCACCACTGGCAGGGGCGGACAGACCGTGCCTTCCTCCTGCAGTCGATTCTCGACGCCGGAGGAACACTCGCCATGGGATCGGATGCCCCGGTCGCACCGCTTGACCCGTGGGTCACGATCGCGGCAGCCGTCACACGGACCAAGGACGGACTGGCTCCGTGGCACCCGGAGGAGGCGATCGACCTCGACTCGGCCATCCGCGCATCGGTGCGCACGACGATCGAGCCCGGACAACCCGCCGACCTGGTCGCGATCGACGCAGACGTGACCTCGGCCGACGCTGCAACGCTGCGGGCAATGCCGGTTGCGCTGACGATGCTCGCCGGCCGGGTCACGCACTCGGCCCTCTAAGGACTCCTTAGAGGTTCGAGACGGCGCCGGTGAGCGCGTCGATGTAGTTGTCGAGGCCCCACTCCATCGACAGCGCGGTCGGCGGCGAGACAGCGGCGACGTTCTCGACGCCGACGATCTGCGCGATCGTACCCGCCTCGTTCTGCGGCAGCAGCTGCCCCTGATCGGATGCCAGGAAAGCATCCATCTGCTCCTGCGTGTCGGCGTAGAGCACGAGCACATCGCTCTCGACGCTGTCGAGCTCTTCCGTCGCGATCGTGCTGTAGAACGGCGATTCGCCCGTGTTCAGGTCGGTGAGAGCCGGGGCCGAGACGAAGCCGAGGTCGTAGGAGAACTCGGCGCGGGCATCCGCATCCGAATACACGAAGAACGTGTCGCTCGACTCGAGTGCGCTGATGATCGTGACGCCCTCGAACTCGGGATGCGCTTCCGCTTCGGCCGCGATGAGATCGTCGATGCCGGTCAGCAGCTCGTCGACCTGCTCCGTCTTTCCGAGCGCCTCACCGACGATCGCGATGACTTCGCGCCACGGCATCGCCCAAGCCTCTTCCGGATAGGCGATGACCTTGAGACCCATCTCGGTCAGCTGGTCGTACTCCTCCTGCGTTATGCCCGAGTACGGGGCGAGGAAGACCTCGGCATCGAGCGATGCGACCTGCTCGATCGGTACCTCCCCGGTCGACGAATCCAGCATCGTCGGCGTCTCGGCACCGAGCTCCTCGAGACGATCTGAGATCCAGGGCAGCACGCCCTCTTCGTCGCCGCCGTAGGGCTGTGTCGGCATCGCCACGGGCACGGTGTCGAGGGCGACAGCCGCGTCCGCCGCTCCCCAGCCCCACGTGATGACACCGCTGGGAGCTTCCTCGATCGTCGTCTCGCCGAAGGCGTGCTCGATTGTGACGGGGAACGCGCCTTCCGACACCGTATCGTCATTCCCGCCGTCCCGGACCGTGTCGCCATCGCCGCTCGCGCATCCTGTGAGCGTGAGCGCGCTCGCTGCGAACGCGGCGACGACAGCGCCTATCCTTTTCGACTTCAGCATCGCTGGAGTCTCCTTTCCTTTGTTATGAAGCTTTGGACTCCGTGCCCGGTTTCGGCACGACCATGGGTGTTCCTGTGAGCGGGTCGTCGATCACGATCGCATCGAGCTCGAACGCCTCCAGTAGCACTTCAGCAGTGAGCACATCTGCCGGCGGGCCCTCCGCGAGGATGCCGCCCTGCCGCATCACGACGAGCGTGTCTGCGAAGCGAGCGGCTAGGTTCAGATCGTGCAGCACGGTCACAACCGTCGCGCCTCGTTCGAGGCGCTGGGCTGCCAGGAGATCGAGCACCTCGAGCTGATGCGCGAGATCGAGGAAGCTCGTCGGCTCGTCGAGCATCAGGATGCGCGGCGTCTGCGCGAGCGCCATCGCGATCCAGACGCGCTGCCGCTGCCCTCCGGAAAGCTCCCCGACCGGGCGTGCCGCGAGCTCGACGAGATTCGTCGCCGCCAGCGCCGAATCCACAGCGTGCGCGTCACTGTCCGAAAAACTGCCGAACAGGCCGCGGTGGGGGTATCTGCCGCGAGCCACGAGCTCCGCGACCGTCAAGCCCTCGGGAGCGGACGGATGCTGGGGCAGCATCCCCACGACCCGGGCGAAGGCCTTGCGCGGCAGTGCGCGCGCATCCTCGCCGTCGAGGAGCACCGTACCGTCGAGAGGGTTCAGGATGCGCGCGAGCGTCGACATCAGCGTCGACTTCCCCGAGCCGTTCGCCCCTACGAGCGCGGTGAACGAGCCGGGACGAATCGTGAGGTCGAGCCCCTCGGAGATCTTCACACCCGGATAGCCAGTCGTGAGCCCGCTTGCGCTGAGAACGGGAACATCGGTCACGTGCGTTGTCCTTTCGGTCTGGCCAGCAGCCACAGCAGATAGACGGCGCCCACCATGCCGGTGACAATGCCGACGGGAACGGACTTCCCCAGCGCGTACTGCGCCGCAAGGTCGGAGAGCGGCATGATGACGGCGCCGACGAGCGCCGACGCGGCGATGGCGGCCGAGCCGCGGCCGACCATCCCCCGAGCGATTGCAGGAGCGGAAAGCGCCACGAACGCGACGGGCCCGATGAACGCCGTCACGGATGCCGCGAGGAAGACCGCTGTGACGAGAATCCACGCGCGTGCAGAGCCGACGGCAACACCGAGGCCCGCAGCACGCTGCTCACCGAGCTCCAACTGCGGCAGGATGCGCGAGGCGGCGAACACGAGCGGCATCGCGATCGCGAGCACCGCCAGCAGCACCCAGACGTCGCGCCACGGAGTGGCGTCGATACTGCCCGTGATCCAGCGCAGCGCATCCTGCGCCTGATTCAGCTGCGCCCGTTTGATGATGAACCCGACGATGGCGATGCATACGAACGCGATGCCGACACCCGCGAGCACGATGCGATACGAACTCGCTCCCTGTCTGCTGGCCGCGATGAGCAGCACGCCGGCGATGACGCTGCCGCCGACGAACGCAGCACCCACGAGCGCGAGCCCGGTGAGGCCGAAGATGAGCGTTCCCGCCACCGCCGCGACGGATGCGCCGCCCGAGATGCCGAGCAGCTCCGGGCTGGCGAGCGGGTTGCGCAGCAGCGACTGCATGATCGCGCCGGAGATGGCGAGGCCGACCCCACAGGCGATTGCCATCAGCAGCCGCGGCAGCCGAACGTTGAACACGACGTACCGGTCGCGGTCGGAACCGCCACCGGTGAGCGTATCGAGCACTTCGAGAATCGTCAGCGGGTAGTCGCCGATCACCATCGTCGCGGCCATAACGGCTACGAGGGCAGCCGCGAGCGCCGAGCAGACGACGAGCGAACGATTCCTGGTGCCGTGCAGCACTGACCGGGCCGGCGATAGCGTCATAGCGTCACCATCGTTCTGCGCAGCACGATGCCGATGAGCACCGGAGCGCCGATGAAGGCGATGACGAGCCCGGCCTCGACCTCGCCCGGCGCGAGCACCCGGCCGACGATGTCGGCGGCCAGCACCAGGGCGGCTCCGAGTGGGATGCCGATCGCGATGATCCATCGATAGTCGACGCCGACGATCGCTCGCAGCACGTGCGGCACGACAAGCCCGGCGAAGACGATGGGCCCCGCGATCGCGGTTGCCGAACCGCACAGCACCACGATCAGCACGGCAGCGAGGATCTGGGTGACTCGAACCGAGTGGCCGAGCGCACGGGCGGTCGACTCTCCCATGGCCAGCAGGTTCAGCCCGCCCCCGACCGGAATACTGACGAGTACGCCGATGATGATGAGCGGCGCGACCCAGATGACCGACTCGAGGTCGCGGCCGGTCAGCGAACCGACCGACCAGAAGCGGTAGGTGTCGAGCGCCGTTTTCGCGGTGTTCAGGACATACATGCTCACCGCCGTCAGCCCAGCCGTCACCGCAGCTCCCGTGAGCGCCAGCTTGACCGGGC
>DXDC01000346.1 GCA_019115685.1 Candidatus Agrococcus pullicola | reverse complement strand
GGCGTTGGAGGCGATCCCCCCGAGGAGGGAGACCACAACCGCTTCGATCTGATGCGGATTCATCGGCTCGTCGCCGAGCAGCAATCGATAGAAGACGAGGGAGCTCAGCGCATCGACGGTGAGCGGTAGATCCACGTCGTCCCTGAGGTCGCCACGGCTGCGCGCTTCGAACAGGCTGCGGTGCACAGCGCGTCGAGGCGGCTCCAGCACGATCTCCGTCAGTTGTTCGCGCAGCCCAGGGTCATCGGCGCCTTCGGCGATGAGCTGCGCGAGCGTTCCGGTGCCGAGTCGACGGAAAGCGCTCGTGATCAGAACCAGGCACTCGTGCAGATCGCAGAGCGTGCAGCCGGTATTCGGAACCTCGATCCGACCGAGTCGATCGGCCAGGGCCGCGAGTGCCAGATGGCGCCGGTTCGGCCAGCGACGATAGACGGCGGTCTTGCTGACGCCGGCGCGTCGCGCCACCTCTTCGATGATGACACCGCTGTAGCCGTCGGCGTCGAGCGCTTCCGCTGTCGCCTCGAGCACGGCGGTGTCGATCTGTGCATCTCGGGGTCGCCCTCTGTTGCTAGTCACGATCTCGCTCTTCCTGTAAAATAAATACGAAACGTAGCGTAGCATAAATGGGGGAAGTATGACGAAGCAGCGAGCCGGGAGCTCCACTAGAGCGGATATCCGAGCGTGGGTGGGTCTAGGCCTGCTGATGGTGCCGGTCTTCATGTCCGCGCTCGATATGACCGTGCTCTTCCTGGCTATCCCCGTGATCGCGGCGGAACTGCTGCCGTCAGGAACTCAGCAGCTCTGGGTGCTCCATATCGGGGACATCGCCGGGGCGAGCCTCGTGCTGACCGCGGGCAGACTCGTGGACCGGTTCGGGCCGCGGTTGTTACTGGTTCTCGGGATCATCGCCTACGGTGCGGCATCGATGCTCGCCGCGTTCGCACCCTCGGTCGAGATTCTGATCGCTGCAAGGATGCTGCTCGGCGCATCGGCAGTCACCATTGCGCCGGCCGGCCTTGCCCTGTTGCGCCGGATGTTTCCCGTCGCCAGACAGTTCTCGGTGGCGCTCGCCCTGTTCATGGCGGCTTTCTCGGGAGGTATGGCCCTCGGCCCGCCGCTGGGGGGCGTCCTGCTGGAGCACTTCTGGTGGGGTTCGATCTTCCTGATCAACGTCCCAGTAGCCATCGTCGTTGCCCTGTTGGCCGGACGCTTGCTGCCCCAGATCAAAGGAACGGGTAGGGGCGGCATCGACATCGTTAGCGTGTTGCTCTCGGCCGCGGGTATCGCCGCGGTGGTGTTCGGAGGTCAGGAACTGGCTGCTGGTGGCTGGAACGCGATGCACGCGCTGGTCCTCGCTCTCGGGCTCGGCCTGATCGTGGCGTTCGTGCGCCGGCAACGCGCTCTGCCGGATCCGCTGCTGGACCTGCGTCTGTTTCGTGCCGCCCCGTTCACGATCGCACTGCTCTCCATCTGGCTCGTGATCACTGCGACGGTGGGGGCCGACCTCCAGTTCGCGCAACACCTGCAGGTGGTGATAGGTCACTCGCCGGTCGTTGCGGGGACGCTCCTGGTGGTTCCCGCGGTAGGCTCCGTTCTCGCAACGGCAATGTCCCCGCTGTTGTTGCGATGGGTCCGCCCCGGGTTCGCGATCGGAATCGGGACGCTCGTCGGTCTAGCCGGAGCGGCCGGGATGTTTCTGACGCTCGCTCGCGGGCCCCAGGCAGCTACTGCCACGCTCATCGTCGCCGCAACGGTGATGGCGACCGGAATCGCACCGGTCTTCGCACTCGGCACCAACGTGATGCTGGCCAACTCGCCCGTCGAGCAGACCGGGTCGGCCCAGGCGATGCAGGAGGTCAGCGGAAGTCTGGGCAACACCGCCGGTCTCGCCGCGGGCGGAACGGTCGCCTACCTCGGCTATTCGAGTGCGCTGCGAAATACGCTGCCGAGCGGTCTGGATGCTGAACTCGCGCAGCAGAGCGCGCAGAACATCGGAGGGGCTCTCGCAGCGGCCAGGGAGTTGCCTACCGCTCTTGCAGTTCAGCTCACCGACGCCGCAGAGGACGCCTTCACCTCGGCTACCCGCGACACCTACCTGATCGCGATCGCGGGGCTCGCGGTGCTCGCGGCACTGGCGTTCTGGGGATTGCGTAAGGCTCGTGTCGACAACGAGCCGGAGAGCCAGGAGCAGCGCCGCTCAGCGGATCCCGGTGTGGGTGACCTGGAGCTGTGCGCGGTAGCCGGGTCGGGGTGCCCGGAAGGTTCCGACGCGAATCCGGATGCGCGCAGCAGCGGGTGAGGGTGCGACCGCTGGGGGGACAGGAGAAGATGAGTGATTTGACATCGCCTGTGCGGGTCTTCGGCACTGCCGACGTGCATGGCCGCACGAGTCAGTTCGGCGACCGCAGGATCTTCGTGACCCCGGCTGTCGAACACGCCGAGGGTGGGCCGATGAGTGTCTACTCCGCCCATTTCGGCAGAGGCGAGCACGCGGAGCTCGCAGCATCGTACGAGGAAGTTTGGACGGTGACCCGAGGACGGCTCAGAATAAGCAGTGCCGACGCTGTCGTCACTGTGGGAGCGGGGCAATTCGTCCATATCCCCAGGAAATCGCCCGGAGAGGTCGAGGCGCTGGAGGACGCGAGCCTCGTTTGTGTTTCCGTCCCCGCTCACTGAGCGACGGCACTGTGACGGCGTACGTCGACGGGTTCTCCCTGTCGTCGCGGCTCCAGAAAGCATCACCTAGAGTATTCGGGAGCTGGAAGACGACAGCGCTCACGGTGCCCAGCAGCCGGAGCCCGGGGCGGATCTGCGAGCTCGGCAGACGGGCATCAGCGGCCGCCCAGTATTGCCCACGCGCCAGGTGATGTCGCGGGCGCATCCTCCTCGGACTCCACAACTTTGAATACCTCGAAGCCGCGCGCTGTGTAGTTTGCGAGCGCTGCTGGCCCGTCGTTTGAGCACGTGTGCAGCCACACGCGCGTAACGGGCGGCAGCTCGAACCGCTCCGATAGTGACCAAGCCCGGTCAATCGCGTGCTCGAGCATCCCGCGTCCGAGCCCCATGCCGATGGCCCGCGGCGCCAGGCCGAAATGCAGCACCTCGATATGCGTGCCGTCTTCCTCGATCGTTGGGTGCAGTTGGACGAATCCCGCAGGCACACCCTCCCGGTACAGCACCCAGAACTCGGAGCCGGGCGTTTCGATTTCATCGAGCCACTGCTGCTGACTCCACGGCAGACGGTCGAGCCAGAACCAGTCCCCGCCCACGAGCGCGTAGAGGAACCTGGCGTACGCGGGAGTCATCCCGGTCGCGCGTTCGAGCCGAACGCCTTCCGGGAGCGGGGATGCGCTGTGACCCGGCGGTGCAAGCATCTGGAGGTGATGGGTGGTCACGTGCATCCGTGGGTTCCCTCTCGTGCGAAGCGGTGAGCGCCTCCAGCCTACGGTGGGCGCTAGCGGTGCTCGATCAGGAGGCCCGGCAGCAGCTCATCGAAGAGTTCACGGAACTGGGTCTGGCCTATGTCCTGGGCATGTTCTCCCGACTGACACTGCAACGAGAACATCATGACGTGATGCGCATCGCCGTCGGCAGGGGTGTACCCGCGAAACAGTGTCGATGTGAAACCGTTGCCGTTGTCGAGATCGAACGTGGCCTCGTACTGTACGAGTCGCAACTCGACATCGGTACCGTCGGCATGGGGAAGCCACACGCTGGTGTTGCGCTGCTGGTCGATGATGGTCCTGCCCTCGATATCGAGCGCTTCGGCGATGTACCGCTCGGTCAGCATCTCGTCGGTGGCCGTTACCGAGTGCGGGCCGATGACCTCGATGTCGTTCCAAACCGTGCAGTGGATGTTCGAAGCCGGGAGATCCTCGTGATAACCGCTCTGGCGTCCTGATTCGCCAACTGTGATCTCACTCCAGTCTTCCGGGAGTTCTTGTATGGAGATCCAGGTTTCTGCCGGGTATTCGGAGTCCTGACTCAGCGGCACGGTGGTGAGGTAGTCGGGCAGACTGTCCTCCTCGTCTTCGTGCTGGATTTCCCCCTCGTCGGTGTTGTCCATCGGCCCTGAATCGTCGCCGGCGGGGACGCATCCTGTCAAGAGTGCGGCGAGGCCGGTGAGCGCGATGAGAACCCGGAGCTGTCCCGTGCGTGTTCGCTGCTGATACATGGGTCTTCACTTCCTCGGTGGCCGGTTACCGGCCGCGGTGCGGACTTCTGCACAGAGCGTATGGGAGGCAACTGCAAAAACTGTGAGAGCTTCTTGAAATTTGACCCAATGTTCTTGCTAGTCAGCTTGCTCAATCATGAGACCGGGCAGCAGTTCATCGGCGAGTTCATTGAAGTCATTCTGCGTCAGCGTGGAGTGCCCCAGCGGTGAGCGGCACTCCAACGTCAGCAGCATGAACCACTGCGAACGATCACTTCTGGGCGCGTAACCGCGCAACAGGTGCAGCGCGAAGCCCTCGCCCGGCACTTCCAGATACTCGGTCGTGAACTGCAGCAGCCGCACTTCGACAGCCCGGCTGGATTCATCCACCAGCCACAGGCTCTCATCGCGTAGAAGTTCGCGGTGATCGGACTCAGCGGGCGCGAATCGCTCGTCGACGTAGTACTCGGTGAGGATGTCGTCCGTGGTGAGTGACGTCTGGTGACCGAACTGGATGACCTCACTCGTCAGCGAGCAGTAGGTAGTTGTTCTTGCGAGTTCCTCGTGATTGGACAGCTGCCGACCCGACTCCTGCCGCTCGAGGTCGGCCCACCCCTCCGGCAGATCGAGAATCGCAATTCTGGTGTCCTCCGAGAACCCGGAGTCGGTACTCAGCGGAAGCGGCTCACCGGTCGGCTCCTGTGGCGTGAGTATCAGTTCCTCGGAAGGCGTCGCCGACTCGCTGGGAAGCTCGAGTGCTTCGAGCGACGGTGTCAGGAACACGCAGCCGGAGAGCGCCGTCGCGCAGCAGAGTGCTGTTGCGACCATAGCGGGCGTCCTCACCCGACTCCGCGTCACGTGCATCCCCGTTGCACCTCTTCCTCTGCGCGAGCACATCGAAGCTCGCGCTGACCAGCATAGACGTTTCGACGCGCGAAGCGGCCGATCAGTCTACGGACCGCTGGCGCCCGCGCGCCCAGAAGAGCACGGGGATCAGCAGCAGTGACATCACGCCACCGGCGACCGCGAGCCACTGGAAACTCGTGCCGGCCATGACGACACCCGACATCGCTCCTCCTCCTGCTCCGGAAAGCGCGATCAATACGTCGATCGTGCCCTGCGTGTGGGGACGGTTCGCGGGAACGGTCGCGTCGACGACCATCGCGGTGCCGGAGATGAGGCCGAAGTTCCAGCCGAGCCCCAGCAGCACGAGCGCCACGATCAGCAGCGAAAGCGAGTCGCCGGGCGCCATAGCAGCGACGATGCCGGAAGCGAGCAGTGTCACACCCGATGCAATCGCCATCGGTGTTCGCCCCATGCGGTCGACCAGCCAGCCGGTGACGAGCGACGGCAAATACATGCCGGCAACGTGTAGACCGATGACGAGCCCGACCGCCCCGATCTCATGCCCGTGCGCGCGCATGTGCACGGGAGTCATGGTCATGATCGCGACCATGACGATCTGCGTCAGCACCATGACGGTCGCCCCGACGTAGGCACCGACCTCCGGCTTGGGAGGCGCAGTTGCTCCGCTGGTGTCGTGCTCAGTGCTCTCGGTCGCATCGATGCTTCGCGCGAGCAGGAACGGATCGGGCCGGAGCATGGCGAACAGCACGGCACCCGCTGCGAAGTAGGCGGCCGCTGCCAGCAGGAACGGGCCGGCGAGCTCCGGGAGGCCGAGGCCGAGTGCGAGCGCGCCCAGCGGCTCGACCAGATTGGGGCCCGCGACGGCGCCCAGTGTTGTCGACACCATGGCGACGCTGATTGCCGTACCGCGTCTCGCCGGAGCCGCGAGGTCGGTGCCGGCGTAGCGGGCCTGCAGATTCGTGGCGGTGCCCGAACCGTAGATGAACAGGGACAGGAACAGCAGGGGGACGTTGCTGCTCACGGCAGCGGTGACAACACCGACCGCGCCGAGCCCGCCGGCCGCGAAGCCGATCGCGAGCCCCTGCCGACGGCCACGTCCCTGCGTGATGCGTCCGACGAGGAACGCAGCGACCGCGGAGCCGAGGGTGAACAGCGCTGCCGGGATGCCCGCCAGCCCGTCCGACCCGAGCATGTCCTGCGCCAGGAGTGCTCCTACGGTGACGCCGGCGGCGAGGCCTGCTCCTCCCAGCACTTGGCTGCACACCACCACGATGAGCGTGCGGCGCTGTACGCGAGCACGGGCGGCCGCGTCGATCAGGGCATCCGGCGCCGCAGATTCGCTACGCCGCGTCAAGGTCGATGCTCTCTGGTGCGCGCCATTCGACGATCCCTTCGGTCACCGCGCGCATCGAACCCCCACGCGCGGAGAAAGTCTGCGGCTTCGCGTGCGAAGCGGCAGAGCTGCCCGCGACAGTATATGACGGAGGGTGCGTCCTTGGGCAGCCCGTGCAGGCGTTCACCGAGCTCCAGCATCGGAATCAACACGGCTCCCGCAACGTGCCCGGCCACGTACTCTTTGCGCGGCCGAGCATCCAACACCGTCATGTGCGACTCGATCGCCGAAGTCTCGATGGTCGTCGAAGCCGCTTCGATACCCGTGCCTTTTCTCGGTCTATGCCGCCGCTCATCGAAATAATTGTCTTGACTTGGCGTATAGACCGAGAAAGGGCGGGGCGCATCTCGTTTATGCCGGGTTCAGTCGTG
>DXDC01000345.1 GCA_019115685.1 Candidatus Agrococcus pullicola | reverse complement strand
GTCTCCGTCGGTCGATTCGATCGATGTGGCGACGGTGCCGGACGGCAGCGAGATCTCCGCGATCGGCGACTCGGTCATGCTCGCCAGTGTCGCAGCGCTGCAGGAGTCGATGCCCGGCATCGACATCGACGCAAGTGTTTCGCGCGGCTTCGCGAACGGTGTGTCGATCGCGGAGGCTCTGCGCGAAGAGGGCGAACTGCGCGAATACGTTGTGATTGGTCTCGCGACGAACGGGACGATCCCCCAGGAGGCCCTCGGGCGGCTCTCCGCACTCGCTGAAGATCACAAGATCGTCCTCGTCACCGCCTTCGGAGACCGGCCCTGGATTCCGCCGTCGAACGACGCCCTCCACCGCTTCGTGGAAGAACATCCGGGTGTTGCTGCGATCGCCGACTGGTCGAGCGCCGCCGAGCACGGCAGCGGTCTACTTGCGCCCGATCTCATTCACCCGGAACCCGCGGGTGCGACCGTCTACGCGACCGAGGTCATGGGCGCGCTCGAGCGGCTGCACATGCTCGAGCTGGGCCTGAAACCGCACCGCCTGCCGGACGCCGTCGAGAATGATCAGGACACAGACGCGCCCGACCAACCGGAAGCCAGCCAGCTCCCTCAGGACGACGAGGACGGCAGTGAATCGGATACGGATGGGCCGGGCGAACCGGAAGGGGACGACGAGCCGGACTACAGTGGTGATCCCCGCGCCCCCTGACTTTCCCGCGCCGTGGGTCGCGGCGCTCCCCTGCTAAGTGCTGCCCGTATCCCTGACCTGCTGGGGTGTCCCGCCCTCGAGCATCCGTTCGTCGAACGGCACGAGAAAAGGGGTGCGGTCGAAACCACACCCCTTCGGCTCGTAACGCAGACTACTTGTCGGAGTCGGCCTCTGCTGCATCGTCAGCGGCTGCCTCGCCGGACTCTTCGGAAGACTCTGCTTCGTCAGCGGTCTCGGCGGCGTCGGCCTCTACTACATCGGCCTCTGCTGCCTCTTCTGCAACCTCGGTCTCCTCGACCTCGGGCGCTTCCTCTGCCTCTTCGGCTACGGGAGCATCCTTCTTGGCCTTCTTGGTAACCGGCTCGAGCACGAGCTCGATCTGGGCGAGGGGAGCGTTGTCACCCTTGCGGAAGCCGAGCTTTGTGATGCGCGTGTACCCACCTTCGCGCTCCTCCATGAGAGGCGCGATCTCCGTGAACAGCACGTGCACGACCGAAGGGTCGTTGATGACGCGCAGGACACGGCGGCGCGCGTGCAGGTCGCCGCGCTTCGCGAAGGTGATGAGTCGCTCAGCGAACGGGCGGAGGCGCTTGGCCTTCGTCTCGGTCGTCTTGATGCTCTTGTGGGTGAAGAGGGCTGCGGCCAGGTTTGCGAGCAGCAGGCGCTCGTGCGCCGGCCCGCCACCCAGGCGGGGTCCCTTGTTGGGCTTAACCATAATCGTCTGTCTTTCTCAGTCGGAGTCTGCCGCTTAGCGGGCTTCCTCGTCGTCGTAACCGCTGTAGAAGTGCGCGCCGTCGAAACCGGGAACGGTGTCTTTCAGGTTCAGGCCGAGCTCGGTGAGCTTGTCCTTCACCTCGTCGACCGACTTCTGGCCGAAGTTGCGAATGTTCATCAGCTGCGTCTCGCTGAGTGCAACCAGCTCGGAGACCGAGTTGATGCCCTCGCGCTTCAGGCAGTTGTATGAGCGAACCGAGAGGTCGAGCTCTTCGATCGGCGTCGACAGCTCGCTCGAGAGCTGAGCCTCGGCGGGAGCCGGGCCGATCTCGATACCCTCGGCAGCAGCGTTCAGGTCGCGGGTCAGGCCGAACAGCTCGACGAGCGTGCGACCTGCGGAAGCGACAGCGTCGCGCGGCGAGATCGAGGGCTTGGCCTCGACGTCGACGACGAGCGAGTCGAAGTCGGTGCGCTCACCGGCACGGGTCGCCTCGACACGGTAGGTGACCTTGAGGACGGGCGAGTAGATCGAGTCCACGGGAATCGAGCCGGCCTCTACGAAGGACGCACGGTTCTGCTCAGCAGAAACGTAACCGCGGCCGCGCTCGATGGTGAGCTCGAGCTGGAACTTCGCCTTGTCGTTCAGGTGAGCGATCACGAACTCGGGGTTGTGAATCTCGACACCCGCGGGGACGGTGATGTCGCCGGCGGTGACGACGCCCTCGCCCTGCTTGGACAGGTAGGCGACGATGGGCTCGTCGTGCTCGGAGGAGACGACGAGCTGCTTGATGTTCAGGATGATCTCGGTGACGTCTTCCTTCACGCCCTGAACGGTCGTGAATTCGTGCAGCACGCCGTCGATACGGATGCCGGTGACGGCAGCACCGGGGATCGACGAGAGCAGCGTACGACGGAGCGAGTTACCGAGCGTGTAGCCGAAACCCGGCTCGAGTGGCTCAATGGTGAAGCGCGAGCGGGATTCCGAGATGACTTCCTCGGTCAGTGTGGGGCGCTGGGCGATCAGCACGTTGTGGTTTCCTTTCGCTTGCGAGTCCGCTATATGACTCGCGGTGAATACGGATTGATTGGTAGCGCGCGAGGACATGAGCCCTCGCGCGCTGAAATCGTGCTAGTTGCGGCGCGGCTTCGGCTGGCGGACGCCGTTGTGAGCCTGCGGCGTGACGTCGTGGATGCCACCGATTTCGAGGCCGGTCGCCTGGAGCGAGCGGATTGCGGTCTCGCGACCCGATCCGGCGCCCTTGACGAACACATCCACCTTCTTCATGCCGTGGTCCTGAGCCTGGCGTGCTGCCGACTCAGCTGCGAGCTGCGCGGCGTACGGGGTCGACTTACGCGAGCCCTTCATGCCGATCGCGCCGCCCGAAGCCTGCGAGACTACGGCACCGGTCGTGTCGGTGATCGACACGATGGTGTTGTTGAACGTCGACTTGATGTGCGCGTGGCCGACGGCGATGTTCTTCTTGTCCTTGCGGCGCGGCTTGCGCGCGGCAGTCTTGGGTGCAGCCATAGTGTTCCTCCCCTACGGCCTAGCGGCCGGCCTTCTTCTTACCGGCAACCGTGCGCTTCGGACCCTTGCGGGAGCGAGCGTTCGTCTTGGTGCGCTGTCCGTGAACGGGCAGGCCACGACGGTGGCGGATGCCCTGGTACGAGCCGATCTCGACCTTGCGACGGATGTCAGCCGACACCTCGCGTCGCAGATCACCCTCGACCTTGAAGTCACCGCTCTCGACGTAGTCGCGGAGTGCGACGAGCTGCTCGTCGGAGAGGTCCTTGACGCGGATGTTGCCGTCGATGCTGGTCGTCTCAAGCACTTTGAGCGCGCGAGTGCGACCGACACCGAAGATGTACGTCAGTGCGATCTCCACGCGCT
>DXDC01000344.1 GCA_019115685.1 Candidatus Agrococcus pullicola | reverse complement strand
GGGCGGATCATCCGCTCACGTTGTCAGAACTGGCGAAGCGGCTCCACCAAGATGCCCCAACGCTCTCTCCGCTGCTGAAGCGGCTCGAGGCACGTGGGCTTCTCCAGCGAACGCGCAGCGCCGAGGACGAGCGTCGACTCGAGGTTTCGCTCACGGCCGACGGTATTGCCCTCAGGGCTCAGGCAGAACAAGTGCCGACGCAGATGGCGAGTCGGCTCGGGGTGAGTCCTGAGCGGCTCGAGCAGCTCCATGAAGCGATGATCGAACTTATCGACGCGAGTCAGCGTTCATTGGAGGTCGACGCGTAGCCGTAGGCAGCCCATGGCGCGCGGAAAGGGCTAAAGCACCAGTCTGAGAATTAATTAGTGCACGAAGTATTACTGCTACTGTTAATTTGTGGGCAAAGAGAAGAAGCAGAAGAAGCTGCACCTGTGGCATCCGAGCCCGTGGGATGGTATCCCCGGCACGCGCGCCGCAGTTCTGCGGTTCTTGTACAACGTCATCGGACCGGCGGCTTTGGGGGGTCGCGAACGATCAGACGTACGTACCGCCGAAGGATCCCGAGTGCCCTAACTGCAAACAGCCGCTGAATGATCACGTCATCAAACGAGGCGGGCCCGGCAAACCGACACACATGATCTGCTCGAAGCCGACTTCTCGACTCGAGGCTGCCTGAAATTGCCCAAGGAAACGAACGCTCCCCGCGGGATGCGTTCTTGCGCGCTACAGCCGTCTAGTCGCGCTTGATCAGGCGCATCGGAATCACGACCTTCTCGCTCGGTCGAGAACGGTCGTTCATGCGCAGCAAGGCGAGCCGGGCCGCGGCTCGCCCCATCTCGGTAACGTCGCCCGACACGACGGTGATGCCGAGTACCTGGGCCCACTCCGGATCGTCAAAGCCGAGCACTGCGGGAGCCTGCTGATTCTTACGCGCAGCGAGTTCTTGCGTTAGGCCGAGCAAGCTGCGGTTATTGCCCGCCACGACAGCGGTTGGTGGGTCTTCCAACTCGAGCAGCTCACTGAGTAGCTTGCGCGCCTCGAGCGCTTCGTGAGCGTCGTTACGAATAAGATCGCGCCACTGCACGCCGGCCGCGTCGAGCACCTCCGCCATGCCGGCTTTTCGTTCCCGATAGGTGGGGAGCCACTCGTAATCGCCGATGAGCGCGATCCTGGAATGACCGGCGTCGAGCAGGTGCCGAGCGGCCAGGCGGCCGCCCTCTCGGTTGTCGAAGACGACCGAGTCGGCGTTGATGTTCACGGCGGCCCGATCGGCGAAGACAACCGCTATGCCGCGCGACTGCAACCGCGAGTACGCGGCATGATCCTGCAGCGCCGAGACCACGATCAGTGCCTGTGCTTGCCTGTCGGCGAGATCTTGAGCCAGGAATCGCTCCTGCTCCGCGGATTCGCGAGAGTTGGCGACCGACAGATGGATGGTTCGAGGGCGAACCTCGTCTTCAATGGCGGCCGCGAGGGCCGAGTAGAAGGGATTCGCGAAGTCTCCCGTAATGAGCCCGATTGAGATCGCGAGCCGACCGCTGGCGAGCAGGCTGGCGGCTGAGTTGCGCTGATAGCCCAGATCTGTCGCCGCCGTCAAGACTCGCTGACGTGTTTCCTCACTTACATAGGCCTCACCACCCAGGGCGCGCGATGCGGTTTTCAGGCTGACTTTTGCCCGTTCGGCGACCTGCGCGAGCGTTGATCTCGCTGGAACTTCTCGCGGCGTTGTCGACATTTTCTTCCCCTTGTGAAAGCTACAGCTGAGTGTACTGACCGCCTTTGCTCCCTTGGCAGGGTGCCTGCACTGTGCTAGCGTTCACTCAGTATGACAGCGATGTCATATCTGACGAAGTCAACTCAGGAGCACCAATGACGGTCCCACAGCACACGCCCTCCAAGTCACGCGCTCGAGCCACCAGAAAAGCGATGTACGCATCGGGCATTGCCCTTGCCGTTGCCGCGTCAACGCTGGGCGCGACGCCGGCATTGGCCCAGGTCAACGAGAGCACCACCACGTTCTTCTCCTCGTTCGAGAGCGACGACGCTGCCCCTGTGCTCGAAGGCACCGGCGAATCCAGCAACCTGAGTGGTGAGCACGGGCATCCGGGCAGCATTCATGATGCCGTCGAAACCGTGACCGCTTCCGAAGAGAACGACCCGAACGAAATCGCAGAGAACCTCGCGGACGGTGACTCCGGCACCAAGTGGCTCAGCTTCTCGCATCCTGCGTGGGTGCAGTACGAACTCTCGGAGCCGCACTCCATCGAGCAGTATCTGCTCACCTCCGCCAACGACGCCGAAGATCGCGACCCCGACACCTTCACGATCGAGGGATCCACGAACGGTACTGACTGGGAGACCATCGACGAGCAGTCTGATGTTCGTTTCGACGCACGACACGAAACGCTGACCTTCGACCTCGACCAGCCCACCGCCGAGTACACCTACTATCGCCTGGATATCAGCAGTGTCCGCGGTGACGTCGATCTCGTTCAGCTCGCGGACTGGACCCTCATCGGCGACGCGGACGCGCAAGTGGATCCGTCCGACCTCGGACTGGAGATCGGCGATGGCCCAACCAGTTCGTACACGGCCAAGACGAACGTCGGCTGGACCGGTCTGCAGGCACTGCAGTACTCCGGGCGTCACCTCGCCAGCGGGCCCGCCGCATCCACCACCGTGCTGTATGACGACCTCGACATCGCCGTGGAGCAGGACAGCGAACTCTCGTACACGATCTTCCCCAACCTCGACGGCGAGCAAACGTATGCCGCGACCTTCGTGGCAGTGGACCTCGTGTTCGACGACGACTCCACGCTTTCCGCGTCCGAGGCAACCGACGCGTACGGCTACTCGGTCGACGCCCGTACGCAGGGATACGCTAATAAGTTGTGGCCCGACCAGTGGAACAGGATTGCCGTCGACCTGGGCCAGTTCGCGGGCAAGACGATCACCGAAATCCGATTCGTCTACGATCACCCCGGCGACGACGTGCAGAATGTCGAGGTCGCCACGGGCGACACGGCATTCAGCGGCTGGTTGGACGATGTCACTATCGATCACGCAGATCCGATCGACACCGAAGACGGTCTGGTCTCATACGTAGACACTCGACGCGGCACGAACTCGACCGGCGGATTCTCGCGCGGCAACCACATCCCGGCAGCGGCGTGGCCGAACGGTTTCAACTTCCTGGTGCCAATGACGAACGCCGACAACCACGGCACGATCTACCACTACCACCAGAACAACACCGCCAATAACCTGCCGGCGCTCCAGGGCATCGGCTTCTCGCACCAGCCGAGCATCTGGATGGGCGACCGCAACCAGCTCGCGGTGCTGCCCGCGGATAACGGCAACCCGACGAGCAGTTTGAACGACCGCAGGCTCGAGTTCCAGCACGACAACGAGGTGGCTCGCCCGGATATCTACTCGGTCGAATTCGAGAACGGCATCTTCACCGAGACCGTGCCAACCGACCACGGTGCCGTGTACCGCTTCACGTTCACCGGGGATGAGAGCTCCGTGCTCATCGACAGCGTTGAGGGGCCGGCCAATCTGGAGGTCGCTGCAGACGGGACCGTGACCGGGTGGGTCGACGGTGGTTCGGGATACCCGGGTCGCAGCAGGATGTTCATCTACGGCACGTTCGACGGCTCGCCGACCACCGCTGGGGACGCTCCGCAGGGCGACAGGGAACATGCCCAGTACGCTGCGTTCGAAACGTCAGAGGGCGAAAGCGTCGAATTGCGCATTGCGACCTCGATGATCTCGCTCGATCAGGCCGCTCATAATCACTCCCTCGAGCTCGAAGGACAATCGTTCGATGCCCTGCACACCGCTGTCAAGGACGCCTGGAATGAGCGACTGTCGGTCATCAAGGACGTACAGGGTGCGACTGACGTCCAGCTGACCACCCTGTACTCCAGCCTGTACAGGTTGAACCTGTATCCCAACTCGCAGTTCGAGAACGTGGGCACCGCTGACCAGCCCGAGTATCAGTACGCGAGTCCGTTCGAACAGACGGGCGACGCGAGCGACACGGAGACGAACGCGACCATCGTCGACGGCAAAATCTACGTCAACAACGGCTTCTGGGATACCTATCGCACGGCATGGCCGCTCTACGCCATGCTGTATCCCGAGGTGACCGAGGAACTCGTCGACGGATTCGTCGAGCACTACCGCGAAGGCGGATGGCTTTCGAGATGGTCATCACCCGGCTACGCCGACCTGATGACCGGAACAAGCTCAGACGTCGCATTCGCCGAAGCCTACATGGCCGGCTCGCTCAGCACCGATGTCGCGCTCGAGGCGTATGACGCGGCCGTGAAGAACGCCACCGTGCTGCCGGAGTCTAGCGCAGTGGGCAGGAAGGGGCTGGAACGCTCGATCTTCCTCGGATTCACGCACGCGTCGACGCACGAAAGCGCATCCTGGGGGCTGGAAGGCTTCATCAACGACTTCGGAATCGCCACCATGGCAAGGGAGCTCGCCGCGGATCCCGACACTCCGGAGGATCGCGTCGAGCAACTGCTGGAAGAAGCCGACTACTTCGACGGCCGGGCACAGAATTTCGTCGAGATGTACAACCCCGACGCCGGAGTGTTCACCGCACGAAATGCAGACGGATCCTGGCCCGAAGGAGCAGACTTCGACAAGAAGGCGTGGGGTGGTGCGTTCACGGAAGCCAGCGGCTGGACTTTCGCGTTCCACGCTCCACACGACGTGGACGGTATGGCTGCGCTGTACGGCGGTCGTGACGGACTGCTGAATGAACTGTACGACTTCTTCAACGAACGTGAGAGAGCCGACCGTTCGGGCATCCACGAGGCGCGTGAAGCTCGCGACGTTCGACTCGGCATGCTGGGACTTTCGAATCAGGTGGCCCACCACATCCCGTACGTGCTTGCCGAGGCAGGCGACCCGACCATGGCCCAGGAGATGCTGAGCGACATCCAGCAGCGCATGTTCGTCGGCGACGACATCGGCCAGGGATTCCCCGGGGACGAAGACAACGGTGAGTTCTCGGCCTGGTACATCTTCAGCGCGCTCGGCTTCTATCCACTCGAGGTCGGCTCGGGCAACTACACCATCGGCAGTCCGCTGTTCGACAGCATCACGCTGGATGTGGAGGGAACAGAGATCACCATCGAGTCCGAGGGTGCGGCAACCGGTTCGATGTATGTCGACGGCGTCGACATCAACGGCACCGCCATCACCGAAACAACGTTCGACGGTCAGCTCCTGCGCGACGGCGGCACGATGACGTTCACAATGTCGGATGAGCCATCAAACTGGGGCGCAAAGGACCTGACCGAGGACTTGGACGTGCCGACTCCGCTGGTTGACGCGACGCATCCCGACCACGGAACCCTGACAGCGACAGACGGCACCCCCGTCGGTTCCCTGGTCGATGACAACATGAACTCGTCGACGACGTTCGAATCCGGCGAGGCGGAACTCGTGTGGACTTCGGATTCCGGGCCGGTCGCCGTTGACCGGTACACGCTCACGAGCGTGGAAACCGACGGTACGCCTGAGTCATGGACGCTGTCGGGTTCGGTCGACGGCTCAACGTGGGTTGAACTCGACAGCCGTGCAGCGGAAGAGTTCTCGTGGTCAACGCAAACTCGTCCGTTCTCCGTTGACGATGCCAGCGGCTTCACCAGCTTCAAATTGGAGGTCAGTTCAGGCGAGGGCGAGTTGCGGCTCGCCGAGGTCGAACTCTACGCGCGTTCCGCGGGCGATGCCGATCTGGATGTGCGGCCCGCATCCGAACAGACCGTGTCCGTTGACGACGAGTTCACCGGAGCACTGGCGACGATCGTCGGCCAGGAGGACACTGCCGACGGCTACACGGTGACCGTTGACTTCGGCGACGGCGCACAGGCCGAGGACGTCACGCTCACTCGCGACGGCCTCGGCGCGTGGACGGTCACTGCCCCGCACACGTTCGACGCCCCCGGTACCTACACCGTCGGCGTTTCCGTGAGTGACTCGTCGGGCAATACCGCAGCGACGTCGACGACCGTGCACGTCGTGCGCGATTACACGCTCGAGGGCATGTTCAACGTGGTCTGCATCGGCGACGTCGGTGAAGTGGCTCCCGATTGCGACGGGCAGCACTACGGCTACGACAGGACGAAGCTCGCTGAAGACGAATTCACGCAGGGCGAGACGCACGAGCTCGACGGCACCGACCTCACCTTCGACCTGCCCGACGTTGAGCCGGGTGAACCCGACAACATCACCGGCGAAGGCCAGACGGTCTGGGTCGACCTCGGCGACGGCGCGACGGAAATCGCCTTCATCGGCATGGCCAACGAGGGCGATCGCGACCAAGAGGTCACGCTGCACTTCGAAGACGGCTCGACCCAAACCGTAGCGCTCGCGTTCGGCGACTGGGTGGGAGCGGCCGGGGATCCGGCATTCGATAACTCGGT
>DXDC01000343.1 GCA_019115685.1 Candidatus Agrococcus pullicola | reverse complement strand
GAAGAAGGCCGAGGAGTACGGTTCGCACGACAAGACCTTCCGCCTCGAATCCGACGGCCGGGTCGATGTTGTTAACGCCGCCGGTGAGGTGCTGCTGACGCACGACGTCGAGGCGGGCGACATCTGGCGCGCCTGCCAGACCAAGGACGAAGCCGTGCGCGACTGGGTGAAGCTCGCTGTCTCCCGGGCCCGCGCATCCGCCACTCCCGCGGTGTTCTGGCTGGACGCCGAACGCGCGCACGACGCCGAGCTGATCAAGAAGGTCGAAGCCGAGCTGCCCAAGCACGATGTCTTCGGCCTCGACATCCGCGTGCTCTCGCCGGTTGAGGCGACGAAGCTCTCGGTGGAGCGCATCCGCCGCGGTGAGGACACCATCTCGGTGACCGGCAACGTGCTGCGTGACTACAACACCGATCTCTTCCCGATTCTCGAGCTGGGCACTTCGGCCAAGATGCTCTCGGTCGTTCCGCTGCTGGCCGGCGGCGGGCTGTTCGAGACCGGCGCCGGCGGGTCGGCACCGAAGCACGTGCAGCAGCTGGTCGAGGAGAACCATCTGCGCTGGGATTCGCTCGGCGAGTTCATGGCGCTGGCCGAATCCTTCAGGCACCTGGCGTCGAACGGCAACGCTCGCGCCGCCGTGCTCGCCGAAACGCTCGAGACTGCGACCGCTGCACTGCTGAACGAGAATAAATCGCCGTCGCGCAAGGCCGGTGAGATCGACAACCGCGGCAGCCACTTCTGGATCGCACGCTACTGGGCGGAAGCTCTTGCCCAGCAGACCGACGACGCAGACCTCGCGGAGCGGTTCGCGCCGGTTTCCGAAGCTCTCGTGGCCGGCAGCGATGACATCGAACGCGAGCTGATCGAAGTGCAGGGCCAGAGCGTCGACCTCGGCGGCTACTTCCGAGTGGATGCCGAGCTCACGGATGGGGTCATGCGGCCCTCCACAACGCTCAACGGCGTGCTCGCCTCCATCTAGCGCGTCAGGGCCACGCCCCAACTACATCTCGACTATTCGGAAAACGCCTACTCAGCACACGGCTTGGTAGGCGTTTTCCTCATCACGCCGCTCCCCCTATTCGCGAAACGCCTACTCAGCATCCTCACCGTTAGGCATTTGCCGAATAGCAGAAGTGCTTAGCGAACGTCCGGCCTTCGGCCGGGGCGCCAACCCGCGTTGCGTAAAGCAGAAGACACTCGTTGCAGCAGGGAGCCAAGGGCTTCCGGGCGCAAATCAGACTTAGTCACCCGAATCGGAGTCCAACCCGCGGCGACCAACGCTTCGAATCTTCGTATGTCCTGCTCCCACTGTCTGCCGTCGGTGCGATGGTGCTCGCCTTCGTACTCGGCCGCGCATCGGAAATCGGGCCAGGCAGCATCTACGCGACACACACCAATACTGGTGGATACGGGATGCTGGATGACCGGCTCCGGAAACCCGGCCTGCACGAACGCCATTCGAGTCAGGGATTCCCAGTACGAATCGACACCGATCTGAACATACGGCAAGGCCGCAAGAGCACGGGCGCGGGGCGCAGCTAAATGCCAGCTCCGGACGTACTCCTCAAGCTCCGCTAGCGATGTGCACATCGGCCGCCATCGCAGCCCTGGATACCACTCGCTCGGTGTGAGAACCGCATCCATAAGGCCGACCAACTGAGCGAGCTCGAGGCGATCAGCGACATCCAGCACAGCGGCCAGCGGCGTCAATACGCGCAACCCATCCAGCTCGACTGTCTCGAAGCGATGCTCCGCGATTCGGTGCCCGCGAACGCCTCTGCTCTTCGGTGCGTAGCGGTTCCCCGGCACTGCTATCTCGAGGGTCTCGCGTGATGACCATCGCTGTTGCCATGGCAATCCGAGCAACCGGAGCCCTGTGACACCGGCAAACGCTTGCGCCGGCTTCATCCTTGGGAGATAGCTCCGCGCCTGTTCGACAACTGAATCGGGTGGTGCGGCGTTTCGTACACCGAAGAAGGGACGATCGAAGTGTCGACTGTCGCGTCGCGCCCGGCCGATGCCGAGCTGGGCGGCCGCTTGCACGCTGAACGCGGAGGCCCTGAGTTGCGCGGGAATCCATTCCGGTTGATCCATGCGGGGATGCTGACACAATTCGCGTCTTCCCCGTGCCGGGTTTGTGTCTGCCTGTGGAGAAACCCACCCTGTGGAGAGCCACCGACCACGCAAACGTCAAGGCGGCAATTACAAGGAATGCGTATCGTTAGCCCATTCGCAAAACGCCTACCGAGAAGCATGCTCAGTAGGCGTTTCTCGAATTGCACCAGATCGGCGATTCGGAAAATGCCTACCCAGATCACTGCTGGGTAGGCATTTCCCGAATAGGTGGGGGTGGTTAGAGCCCCTGCACGATCTCGCGCATCAGGACGGCGGTCTCGGTCGGCGTCTTGCCGACCTTCACGCCGGCGGCCTCGAGCGCCTCCTTCTTAGCCTCCGCCGTGCCCGACGAACCGGAGACGATCGCGCCGGCGTGACCCATCGTCTTGCCCTCGGGCGCGGTGAAGCCCGCAACGTAGCCGACAACCGGCTTCGTGACGTTCGCCTTGATGAAGTCGGCAGCACGCTCCTCGGCGTCGCCACCGATCTCGCCGATCATGACGATCGCCTTCGTCTCGGGGTCGTTCTCGAACGCCTCGAGCGCATCGATGTGCGTGGTGCCGATGACGGGGTCGCCGCCGATGCCGATCGCGGTCGAGAAGCCGATGTCGTTCAGCTCGTACATCATCTGGTAGGTGAGCGTGCCCGACTTCGACACGAGGCCGATCGGGCCCTTACCGGTGATGTTCGCCGGCGTGATACCCGCGAGCGCTTCCTCGGGCGTGATGATGCCGGGGCAGTTCGGCCCGATGATACGGGTGGTCCCCTTGGCCTTCGCATGCGCCCAGAACTCGGCGGAGTCCTGCACGGGGATGCCCTCGGTGATCACGACGAGCAGCCCGATACCAGCGTCGATCGCCTCGATCACAGCGTTCTTCGCGAATGCAGGGGGGACGAACACGACGGAAACATCGGCGCCGGTCTCGGCCATCGCCTCGGCGACGGATCCGAATACGGGCAGTTCGATGTCGCCTCCCTGCGCATCCTTGTGCTGTACCGCGGTACCGGCCTTGCGCGCGTTGACGCCGCCGACGATCTGCGTGCCCGCTGCGAGCATCCGGGCGGTGTGCTTGGTGCCCTCACCGCCGGTGATGCCCTGGACGATGACCTTGGAGTTCTTGTCGATGAAGATTGCCACTGTTTTCTCCTCCAGCCTTACGCGGCGGCCAGCTCGGCGGCCTTGGCCGCGGCTTCGTCCATGGTTCCCACGAGTGTGACGAGGGGGTGGTTTGCGTTGTTCAGGATCTCGCGACCCTCGTCAACGTTGTTGCCGTCGAGGCGGACGACGAGGGGCTTCGTCGCTGCCTCACCGAGAATCTCGAGTGCCTGGACGATACCGTTGGCGACCTCATCGCACGCGGTGATGCCACCGAAGACGTTGACGAACACGCTCTTGACATCCTCGTCGCCGAGGATGACGCTGAGGCCGTTGGCCATCACGGACGCGGATGCGCCGCCACCGATGTCGAGGAAGTTCGCAGGGGTCACGCCACCGAACTGCTCACCGGCGTAGGCGACGACGTCGAGCGTCGACATGACGAGCCCGGCACCGTTGCCGATGATGCCGACCTGACCGTCGAGCTTGACGTAGTTGAGGTCGAGTTCCTTGGCGCGCGCCTCGAGCGGGTTCTCGGCAGCGCGGTCGACGAGCCCCGCGTGCCCCGGCTGGCGGAAGTCGGCGTTCTCATCGATCGAGACCTTGCCGTCGAGCGCGATGATGTCGCCCTCTGCAGTCTTGACGAGCGGGTTCACCTCGACGAGCGTCGTGTCTTCCTTCGTGAAGACCTCGTAGAGCTTGACGATGACGGGCGCGACGCTGTCGACCAGCTCGGCCGGGAAGTTCGCGGCCTGCACGATCTCGCGCGCCTTGGCCTCGTCGATTCCCTCGGCGGGATTCACCTCGACCTTGGCGAGCGCTTCAGGGCGCTCTTCTGCGAGCTGTTCGATCTCCATGCCGCCCTCGTAGGAGCACATGGCGAGATACGAACGGTTGGCGCGGTCGAGCAGCACGGAGAAGTAGTACTCCTCCTCGATGTTCGCACCGGCAGCGACCATGACGCGCTTCACGACGTGGCCCTTGATGTCGAGACCGAGAATCGACTCGGCAACTGCCTTCGCCTCTTCCGGTGTCTTCGCGACCTTGACGCCGCCGGCCTTACCGCGGCCTCCGGTCTTGACCTGTGCCTTAACCACCACGACGCCACCGAGCTGTCGGGCTGCCGCCTCGACCTCCTCGGGTGTGTCAGCGACGATACCGGCGAGAACGGGAACGCCATGAGCCTCGAAGAGGTCCCTGGCTTGGTACTCGTAGAGATCCACGCAATATCCAATCAGCCTATTGATCTAAGGGAGGCGGCTTAGAGGTCGCGCCGATAGGGACGGTGACTGCGGTGCGCGGTGCGGCTCTCGTGCTGCGTTGCCGTCGTCGAACGCAGTTCCACTGCGCCCTTCTTCCGCCACCTTGCCCGAAAACCGCACCACGCATCCTCGCTTCATCGCCCTATCGGCTTAACCTCTTACGCCATCTGCAAGCCTACTCCCGTATAGCACCCGTCGCGCCAATCGCGTGTTTTCGCCTCACCGAAGTCGAGAGTTACTGGGCACCGCCGTCTGGATGCGCGGGGGCGCCTTCTTGCCTCGCCAGCGGGTCGAAGAGAACGATGGAAGCATGCAATCCGCACGTGAACGTCGCCCGGACATGCCGCCTCCGGTGCAGTCGATGAGCGCCAAACTCAATTGGCTTCGCGCTGCCGTACTGGGCGCGAATGACGGCATCGTGTC
>DXDC01000342.1 GCA_019115685.1 Candidatus Agrococcus pullicola | reverse complement strand
CGCTATCGACTTTTGCGCAGACGGGAGTCGCTCCGGGTGCTGCTCCGAGTACTCCGCAGCTGCAGCCCTCCGTAAATGGTCGCTGTATGTGAACGCCTGGGTGCCGTTCGGCATGGTCGACCACTGACCTGCTCCGGCGCGCTCTAGCTGCTGCAGTTTTTCCGCGGCGTCTGAACGGCCCGACAGTTTTTCGGCCAACTCGACGTCGACGGCAGGGGCGAGGGCCGTGGCACCCAGGAATTTATGTGTCGAGGTATCTCTGACAAAGCCGAGCAGATTCCGCCGTATTGCTTCTTGCATTGTCGGTATCAGGTCGATCTCGTCTCCCGCACGCCCGGCGGCAGCGTCCAGTGTAGATCTCAATGTCGTAACGTGCCGGAACTCAGGATGCTGCAACAGTTCGCGGCGCAAATGCTCGGGAAAGTGCGGTATCGCCTGTTCCGCTATCCTGAGCACCTCCTCCTCGCGCAGTTGCAACTCCCGATCGCCGAGCATCGTGCGGTCAAGCCGTGACCCGGTCCAGGGGTCCTCGAGTCTCGTCGGAAATCGTCCGCTCACCACGGCTCGAACCTGTGTGAACTCCTGCAGCACCGCAACCAGGTCCTCACTCACTTCATCCCAGAATCCCGCCTTGGCCGCTCCGCCGAAGTTGTCGAACAGCAGCACCAAGGGGTTCGTCACACCCGACGCGATCCGTCGCAAAGCCCCGGGAATCGCCTCGGGTCCGTCCGCTATCGAAGTCATTTCGCGGTAGAGCGCCGCGTCGTCGAGCGCGCCGGAGGCATGCAGTTGCGCGAGTACACGCATCCACGCGCCGCTCCTGGTCTGAATGCTGTCGTAGAAGTTCACCCAGACGAAGCGACTACCGGGCGATAGTTCCGACTGGTGATTCGACCAGTGGGTCAGCAGCGTGGTCTTACCGCTGCCTCCCGCTGCGCGGACGACCGTCAGTGGAGCGTGCGCGTCGAGTGCCTCGAAGAGCTCAGCGCGCCTCACCGTGCCGGGGGCAAGCCGAGGCGAACCGATCACCTGCGATTCTGCAGAAACGGGCATGCCGTCGCGTACCTCCCTCTGGGACTAGGGATGCAGCCGACGAAGCGCTCCGAGGGCCACTTCGTCATTCTAGGCGCCCTTCACGTTGCGGTCTATTGCAACGGGGAAACGGATCAAGACGGTTTTCGGGCGGCCCGGCGAGCGGCGATGCCCGCAGACCTGGTTTTCTGCGTCGTAAGCAGCCCCAGCCGACGGGCTTTCAACAACGCGGAAGCACGATCGTGGACGCCGAGCTTCGCGTACACGGCGACTGCCTGTTTCTTCACCGTGTTGACGGAGACGGTCAATGATCTCGCGATTTCGACGAGCGTCGCGTGTTCGTTCATCGCTTGCAGCACCGTGAGTTCACGACCGGTCAGCGTTACGAGTTCACCGGTCTCCGGGTAGGGTGCTCGGATACTCGTGATGAGTTCGTATTCAGCCGCGGTGAACGACCCCTCGACCATCCCGGCCAGCCTGATCAGCGCCGGCCTTGGCATGCTCGCGAAAGGACTGAGCGTGCCGATATCCCGCGCGAGCAGTAGTCCGCGCTCGAACGCAGTCATGGCTGTTGCGCGATCGCCCATTGCAAGGGATGCTGCCGCTTCGATCAGGAGCAGCTCTACGCGGTCGCGAAGCATCGTGCGAGCATCCCAGATAGCGCTCGAAGCCATGGCCAGTGCTTCCGTGTAGTTTCCGGCGATGTACAAGATGCGAGCTTTCAGCAGCAAGAGTTCGTCACCGGCATCGACGATGAGCAACTGTGCACGCGTAAGCTCGCCGAGCGCGACCTGCAGTTCGGCCAGGCTTCTCTTGACCAGCAGCTCATCCATCCCACCGGGCTGGATCGCTCCCTCGTGCAGCGCGGCGACTCTGAAGACTCGATCCATCATCGTCACTGGGTCTCCGAAGAAGAGCGCGTGCTGAGTACGAACCCATGTCAGCATGGCCCACTCTTCGACCCTGTCCGCATCAACCCCTGCCGGCTCGATCGCATCGGTATCCCTCTCCAACCGATCGAGAGCGAATACGGACTCGGCGAGCCTTCCTGCAACGGCGATGACATCGTGCATCCAGTGCCCAACCGTTCGCATGCGACGTGCGACGCCCAAGTGCTGCCGAGCGGCGCCCGTGTCCCCCGATAGCGTGTGGATGAGACTCAGCTGATAGGAGGCCGCGGCAACGAGGAAATCCAGGTTGCCGTTTTCCGCCGATTCGATCGCGCGTTCGAACAGCTGCGTCGCTTGAAGACCGCGTAGTGCAGAGACGGCCGACAGGCCCCATTGGAATTCGAACCACGCGCGATCCTGCGGAGTGATCACGGGTGACTCCAAGAGAAGACGTTCGGAGTGGGTTTCGGCGATTTCGAGCGCTCTTTCGAAACGACCGCGCGCTCTCCAGGCGATGATTCGCGACGCCGCGTCCTGGGTATTCATAGCCGTTGGCTGCGCCGCTTTCCGCTTCGGACCTTTCCATCCCCAACCTGCGAGATCGTAGTTCGCGATCGGCCGAGCATGCTCTTTCGACGCGAGCCTGGCCCGCATGGCTGCAATGACGGGTGTCGCAGCGCGAAGTTTGGGAAATTCTTCGAGGGCCGCTCCGGGAATGTCCGAGTAGGCGCGGACGGTCTCCTGCGGATGTTTGCCTGTCAGGAGCAGCGCGTGATGCGCCCATGCTCGGGCGAGGAGCATCCAGTCCTCGGCCGCTCGCGCGTGGGCGATCATATCGCCTACGCGGTGAGCACCTCCCCGATTGAAGAGCCATCGGCCGAGTACACGGTGCGTTTGCGCTGCCTTTTCGGGGTATTCGCTTTCGAACATGGTCCGCAGAACCCGCCTGACGAGTACCGGGAGCTGCCATCGCTCTTCGGTCCCGATCGCGCTGACGGACTCGAGCAGACCGTGGTCGACGAAATGCTCGAGAACGGATTCGGGAGTTGAAGCGGTTACGAGATCGGGTGTGTGCGGGCTCGCTATGAGTATCTTCTGGGCCATTTCAAGGCATACGCACCGCGGTAGGGCGAGCGTCATCGCCACGAGCAGCGAGGCTCTGTCTGCGATCTCCGGCAGGACTTGCTCCTTGAAGTAGCTATGGGCGCCGACGAGGTCCACCGAGTCGGCAGGCGGAGTCATCTCAAGCGCGATTCGAGTCGGCGCAAGCCATCCTCCGATGTTGTTCCACAGTTGGTCGTTCTGCGCTGCGGTGAGACTGTGTCCCCACGCCTTGGCGAATTCCGAGAGCGATGCTCTCGTAGCGTTCAGGTGCCCTCCCGTCAGCAGGGTCGACTCGATACGGCGAGTACGTGCGTGACGCTTGATGGGATGGGAATGCCGAGTGCAGATCAGGAGGTGGAGATCCGAGCGTGCGACCAGGCGATCGCACAAGCCCTCGATCAGATCGGGACCGGTGAGGAAGTGAGCGTCGTCGACGATCACGATCGTTCGATGACCGGAATTGCCCGGCAACTGCTGGTCGACGGCCTCGAGCAGTTCCCGTGGCTGCGGCGCGTCACCGGGGTTGAACCACATGACGGTGTCGCCTTCCGCCCGCCGGTGGTTCGCCCATTGAATCGCGAGGGTGGTCTTTCCGATACCGGAGAGACCGCGTAACTCGATCAGCGGTGTGAGCGCGTCGAGTCGCGAGAGAAGTTCCGGCCGCGGCACGAGCCTTCCGGGAATGCGCGGGAGTGTGGTTCGGTCGAGCTTGCCGCTGGAGTAGCGCAAGATCGTTACCTCCTGCTGCAGAAGTAGAAGTTCGGAACGGACGGGTCTACCGGTGCCCCTCCCAGAATTGAGGGGCCGGCGGGCTGAGATGGGTGTAAGCGGGGTGCGGCCCCGGAACCGGCCTCGCAGGGTGGCGAGCCGGTTCCGGGACGCACGATCCCGTTACAGCAGATCGTCCGCAGTGGCGTCCTCGAAGTCCTGGGCCATCGCCTTGAAGCTCCGACCGGAAGCCACGAGTGCAGCACCACCGGCTACGGTGAGCAGCGCCAGTACGATTACCGCGATCGGGACGAAGCCACCGGTCCTCGGCAGATCAGCTGTCGGAGGCTCCGGTACTTCGTGACTGGTGCACAGCGGCGACTCAGGCGCGCAGACCGGTTCCTCCCCCGTGATGGCTACCACGTTGGCAAGGGCACGGTCGCCCTGGTCCTCGTAGTCCTTCACCGTGACGGTATAGGTCACGCTCGTGACCTCACCGGTGGGGATCGCACCCGTGATGCGGATGGTGTCGCCTTCCACGGTGGCCGTGAGGTAGTCGTTGGAGACCACCGGGCTGCCGATCAGGTCGGCGTCGTCAAGTACATCGGCCATGTGGTCGGTGTAGTCGACTTCCACCGCTGCCGCGTCGGGGTTGACGGACCGGTTGGCGAAGGTCAAGGTGTACTCGATCTCGTCACCCGGGTTCACCTCCGTGCCGGACTCGGGATCGCTGGTCTTCGCCACGTCCACGTCGGAGACATGGTTCACGGTGCAGTCCGCGCGCTCGTCGTCGGCAGGCGCGCATTCCTCCGGCGGCTCCTCGCCCTCGTGCACCAGGAAGTTGCCCAACCGGTCGTCACCGCGCTCGCCGTCCGGTCTGATCGTGACCGTGTACGAGACGGTAGCGATCTCTCCCGGTTCCAGCATTCCCGTCACCGTGAATCGGCCGTCGACGATCTCCGTGACGTCCAGACTGTCGCTGGATGCGACGGGCTGCACGGTCACGTCTGCGTCATCGAGCACCGCATCCAGCACATCGTCCCTGGCGAATTCCACGGGGGCATTGCCGATGTTCTCGAAATGCAGCGTGTACGTCACCTGATCGCCAGGTCGGAGCGTAGTGCCCGACGCCGGGTCGGCGGTCTTCCAGTCATCCAGCTCCCCTGCGGGGTGGTCGGTGCAGGAAACGCCCGCGTCCTCGCACCTCGGGTCTGGGTTGTCGGTCTTGGCGACCACGTTCCCGAGCTGGTTGTCACCGCGCTCGCCATCGGGGTTGACGGTGACCGTGTAGGCGACGGTAACCGTCTGACCCGCCTCCAGGCTGCCGGTGACCCGGATGACGCCGTCCTCTCCCGAGGTCGGAACCAGTGCCGGATCGCTCGATACGGGTGATCCGGTGAGCGCAGCGTCGTCGAGCACGCCGGTGAGGTCGTCGGTGAAGTCGACATCCCCTGCGGTCTCACCGGAGTTGGTGAACGTGAGGGTGTAGACGACTTCGTCGCCGGCCTGAACGTCCGCTCCCGAATCCGGCGCCGAGGTCTTCGTCACGGAGACGTTCGGCAGCGGCG
>DXDC01000341.1 GCA_019115685.1 Candidatus Agrococcus pullicola | reverse complement strand
AAAGTGCGACATAATACACATTCTCAAGCATACTGCAAAAAGTCAGGTCCGACAGCGAACAGGAGCAACTTTGAGCCAGCACATCAGTGTGACCGGCGCCGTTTTTATCCGTGACAACAAGATCCTCGCCGCTCAGCGCGGTGCAGAGAAAAGTCTCGGAGGCTACTGGGAATTCCCCGGAGGAAAGATCGAGCCCGGTGAGACCGCGAAGGAATCCCTGGAACGCGAAATCCGCGAAGAACTGCAGTGCACCGCCATCGTGGGTGATTTTTTGACCACGACGGACTACGAGTATCCCTTTGGAACGATTTCCCTGTCGACATTCTTGTGTGAACTTGGTGACGAAGAACCCGAGCTGACCGAGCACCAGGACATTCGTTGGGTCGCACCGGAAGACCTGAAGAGTCTCGAATGGGCACCTGCCGATATCCCCGCTGTTGAACTGCTCGTCGAACGATTCAGCTGATCCGAGGAAACCTGACAGATGCGTTCGCACGTCAACAACTCCCTGCCGGCAAAGATCGACAGCGACCTGCAGTTCGGGTTCGTCGACCGTGAAACCAGTGCTCAGCACCTCTATAACCCGCGTCTAATCAACAACCGCGCTGACACCAACATGTTGATCGCGATCAAGGATGAACTGCGACTAGCCAAGTCGTTCACGTTCTCGGTGGCGTTCATCACGAGTCAGGCCATCGCCACGCTGAAGCAGGCGCTGCTGGATTTCGAGGGCCGCGGAACAATCATCACGTCCGACTACCTTGACTTCAACGATCCCGAGATGTTTGAAGAGCTACTGCTCCTGGACAACGTCGAGGTCCGCGTGCTTGATTCGTCGAAGGTCGGATTCCACGCCAAGGGCTACCTGTTCGACCACGAGGTCGGAATGACGGCCATCATCGGCAGTTCCAACATGACGGCGAATGCCCTGCAGACGAATGAAGAGTGGAATCTTCGATTCTCAGCCGAAGAAAAGGGCGATATCGTCCACCAGATCAAGGCAGGCATCGACCGCCAGCTTGAGCGAAGCGTTTTGTTGTCGCCTGAGTGGATTCGCGACTACGCGTTACGCCGACGCACGCGCACGGTGGTCATCCCTGGTGACGACTACATCTCCGCACAGACCCCGCCTGGGGCCTTGATTGAGCCCAACCTCATGCAGTCTGAAGCGTTGGAAAAGCTCCGCGATCTGCGTGCCGCCGGAGAGCGTCGTGGGTTGATCATTTCCGCGACAGGAACCGGAAAGACCATCCTTGCTGCGCTCGCCGTGCGCGAGGCAGACCCGAAACGATTGCTGTTTTTGGTCCACCGCGAGCAGATCGTCAACAAGGCCATGGAAGAGTTCCAGAAGGTCCTCAACGACGCACGACCTGGGGATTTCGGCAAGTACGTCGGTGCGACGAAACAGCTCGATCGAAAGTTCGTTTTCGCGACTGTCCAATCGCTGTCAAAGAAGGACGCGCTGGACCATATTCCCCACGATCACTTCGACTTCATCATCATCGACGAGGTCCACCGGGCCGCCGCCGAGACGTACACCCGGGTGATCGAACACTTCTCACCTGACTTCCTCTTGGGTTTGACCGCCACCCCTGAACGAACCGACGGTGGCGATATCTACCAGCTCTTCGACTACAACGTGCCTTACGAAATTCGCCTCAAGAAGGCCCTCGACTCGAAGATGCTGGTCCCGTTCCACTATTTCGGAGTCACCGACTACGAGAAGAACGGTGTGACTATCACCGAGGCGAGCGATCTTACGCAGCTCGTCGCAGACGAGCGCGTGGATCACATCATCCAAAAGCTCACGCAGTACGGGCATGCCTCCGGCGCTAAGGGACTGATCTTCTGTTCGCGCGCTCGGGAAGCACAGGAGCTCTCCGATCTGCTGAATACCCGAGAGATAAATGGACGCCGGCTGCGAACACGAGCGCTCACCGGAGCAGATTCTTCGGAGCTCCGCGAACGCACCGTGCAGGAACTCCAGGATGGCGATCTCGACTACATCCTCACGATCGACATCTTCAATGAAGGCGTCGATATTCCGCCGTTGAACCAGATTGTCATGCTCCGGGCTACCCAGTCGTCGATCATCTTTACCCAGCAGCTCGGCCGCGGGCTGCGAAAGGCAGATGGCAAAGATCATCTTCGGGTGATCGACTTCATTGGCAACTACAACAACAATTTCCTGATCCCGATTGCGCTCAACGGTGGAGATCGGGGAGACAAAGAGGCGCTCAAGCCGATCATCAGCGGCAAACGCGCACCAGGTGAGGAGCTAACGGGAGTGTCAACTATCAACTTCGACCCTATTTCCGAGGCACGTGTACTCGAATCTCTTCGTAAGGCGAAGCTTGACGGCATCAGTCGTTTGAAGAAGGAAATCCGCGAACTTGAGATTCGAAAGGGCCACGTTCCTAAACTTCTCGACTTCGCCACGGAAGGTACGTTCGACCCGGTCCTGATGGCTGCAGGCAAGAAGAACTACTGGTCACTTCTGAACCACACCAAGTTCTTGGACACCGCACCAACTAACGCGGAAGCCCTGTATTTGAACTTCCTGTCCCGCGAGCTTCTTACCGGGAAGAGGCCCCACGAGCTCCTGATCATCAGGGAACTCCTCAAGAATGAAGCGATGACGCTAGGCGAGGTTCGCGCGATGCTCGCCGCCGAGGGCACGACAGCGATCATGGATGTGATCTGGTCAGCTCAGCGTGTGTTGTCACTGGAGTTTTTCACCGCTACCGAGCGCAAGAACTACTCCAACATCCAGATCGCGTCACTGGATGGAGACACTCTTCGTATCGACCCAACTTTTCACCACTTCTACATCTCCTCCCCCAACGTCGACGCAGAGAACGGTGAGATGTCCTTCAAGGCAGCCGTCGATGACATCGTTAATACCGGCCTCTATCAGGCCCGCCATGAGCACAGCTGGACCGGTGACTTCATCGTTGGCCGACGCTACTCACGGAAGGACTACTGCTGGCTGAACAACTGGGCGACCAATCAGTACTCCACAATCTATGGATACAAAGTCAACCAGTCGACTGGCACGTGCCCAATCTTTGTCACCTATCACAAGGACGATGAAATCTCGGACAGCACCAAGTACGAGGATGAGTTCATCGACAGCCGCACCTTTCATTGGTTCACCCGAAGCAATCGCACCCTCGAAAGTGCCGAAGTTAAGGCGATCGTCGAGGAGAAGACCGACCTGCACTTGTTCGTCAAGAAGGACGATAAAGAGTTGAAGGACTTCTACTACCTTGGTCGCGTCACACCTTCTGGGGCCTACCAGGATGAAATGCCGGCAGACGAAGGTGGATTCCTTAACGTGGTCCGCATGAATTTGAACCTTGAGTCGCCGATCGAGACGTCGCTATACCAGTATCTGACCACGGATACAGCGCGGATCGCAGCGGAAGGAGCGGGAGTCGACGCATAGCAGCGAAGCCGGAACTCAGGCGCCTATCGCTCACGCGTTCGAACTTGTTTCGAACATGCGTCCGAGCCGTGCTCTACAGTGCGGGCCATGACCAACAGCACCCATGACCTGCACTTGAACCTCCTCGCCGCCGACGTCGCCCGAGACACGGGCATCCAGCAAATCGGGCAGCACTCCCCCACCCTTGCCGAGCGCTACCGTGCCGCGTGCGGCGACGAACTGGCGCTGATCTCCACGTTTTATCGCCATCCGGTCGCCTCCCGCAGCATCCGGCCGGGAGCACTCGATCACACGATCACGCTGCCCGACACAGACGGCGTCACCGCGACCATCCGCACTCACCGGGTACGCGTCCCTGCCGGCCTGGTCCGCGATCTTTCGCTGCGTTACCCGGAGTACCTCATGCTCGGCGGCAACCCGGTGTATCTCTTCACCGCTTCGATCCTC
>DXDC01000340.1 GCA_019115685.1 Candidatus Agrococcus pullicola | reverse complement strand
CAGCGACCAGCTGTCGCCCAGCACTTCGAGCGTGAGGTTGATCGGGCATCCGGATCGGTGCGGTTCGGTCATCCGAGCACCTCTTTCGTCCGCAGCGTTCACAACTACTTGCAGTCTACCTCTGGTCTGTGTAGCGTGAGTGATGCCAGTTGCATAATGCAATAGGTTTTCGACGAAGAGGATGAGGTGAAGCGTGTTCGATCAGGATGAATCGGGGTCGGTGATCTGGCAGGTGACGATGTCGCTCGACGGGTACATCGCAGCTCCGGGTGACGAGATGAGCTGGGTGTTCGACCATATCGACCCTTCCGATCCGGCTGCGGCGGCCGTACCGGATCGAATCGGCGCGGTCGTGGCCGGGCGGAGGAGCTTTGAGGTCGGTCGCCGTCACGGCATGGAGGTGTTCGATGGCGCCTGGTCGGGCCGTCAGTTCCTGCTGACCAATCGCCCTGTCGACGACGCTCCTGCCGGGATCGGCATTCGATCCGGTGAGATCGCGGCGATCATCGAGGAAGCCTTGCGCGCTGCGCAGGGGAAGGCTGTCGGCCTAATCGGCGCGAGCGTGGGCCGGCAGTGCTTGGAGGCCGGGCTGGTCGACGAAGTGATCGTTCACGTAGCACCGGTCCTGTTGGGAGCGGGCGTACGTTTTAAAGGCCCGGAAGGAAGGCGTGACATCCGGTTGCGGAGTTCAGGGACTCACGGTGGTGTCGTCACGCTGCACTACGCGATCGATAAGGCGGGGTCGTCATGACCGCCGGCCGCTACGTGATCAGTTCTTCGATATCCTTCGCGATCCGCTCTGGCTCTTCGCCATTGACGGCGTGCGAGGCTCCGTCGTAGACGTGGACGGTGGCATGCGGTAGCGCTCGCTCTGCGACAGCGCTCGCGTTCTCGGCGTCCAGCATCACCGAGTCGCCGGCAAGGATCACCAGCACAGGGAGATCGATGGAGGCGAGACGCTCCTCGGAGATTCGTGCCGGTTGTGGAATTTTCAGCGAATAGTGCTGCATACCGGCTTCGATCATGTCCGCAACGGGAACATCCTCGACCGGGGCTCCTCCCGCCGTGTACGAATTGAAGCTGTCTCGCCAGGATTTCGGCAACCACGGTACGGCCGCGGGCAGTGAACGCAATGCGGTCTCCAGGGGGATGTCGTCGAGGGTGACGGCGGGGTCAATCAGTGTGAGCGTGGCGATGTTGCTCGGGTCGTGCAGAGCGAGGTTGGTGGCGCTCCAGCCACCGATGGAGAGGCCGACGACGTGGAAGGCTTCCTGTGGCAGTTCCCGCAGTGTCTCGGCCAGCCACGCTGCCTGGTCTTCCTCAGAGGTGATGGGTCGCTCCTGCACGCTCATGCCCGGTTCTCCCAGCAGGTCGAGGGTGATGACATCGCCGAGTGCGAGGAGCGACGGGAGGTTGTCGGCCCACACGGGTGTCGCGGATGACGTGCCCGGCAGTAGCAGGAGCGGGTGCTCCGCATCCCCGGTTCCCGAGAACCGGTATACCCTGACGAAGCCGTAGTCCGTTCGAACGTCGAGCGTCTCGGCAGGTTCTGGCAGTTCGTCGAACGCGGCCGCATAAGCGCTCATGAAGCGATCCTGGCCCTCTTGGCTCTCCCAGTGGCCGACGCTGGCGGGTGTGCGGATCGCGAATGCTGCCACCACGAGCAGCACGAGGGCAGCTCCGAGCACTGCAACCAGAATTCTTCTGCGGCGTCTGGGCCTCTTGCCCTTAGAGTCGCGGTGTTCTCGCTCGACCCGGGTCGTGGTTCCCATCTCTGCTTCCTGCTCCTTCGAAATGCTCGCTCGGTTTGTGCGCATCACGCGACCGCATCGATGAGTTCGCCGATATCCTTCGCGATCCGCTCTGGTTCTTCGCCATTGACGGCGTGCGAGGCTCCGACGTACACCTTCACCGTGCCGTTGGGAAAGGAGCGCGCCAGCTCCGCGGCAGCGCTCGGCTTGTGTATTGGAGAGTTCCCGCCGATGATGATCAACGCAGGCACGTCGATTGTGGCCAGCTGCTCCTCGGTGAAGCGACTCGGCTGAGGCAGCCTGATCTTGAAGTGATGCATGCCGGCCTCGATCATCCGCGCGACCGGGACGTCTTCGACCGGGTAGCCGCCCGCAAGGTACGAATTGAAGCTGTCGCGCCAGCGCTTCGGCAGCCAGGGGATGGTTGCCGGAATCGACCGGAGGTAGAACCCGAGGGGGAATCGCGAGGTCAGGCTCGTATCCAGTAGCGTTATGCTCTTGATTCCTTCCGGATTGCGCAAGGCGAGATTGACGGCATTCCAACCACCGAATGACAGTCCGACGAGGTGAAAGGAGTCGGGTGGCAACCGCTGCACGGTTTGATGCAGCCAGGCCGCCTGCTCTTCATCGGAGGAGATCGGCTTCACCTGCACGCTCATCCCGGGCTCGCCGAGAAGGTCGAGCACGTAGACGTCGCCGAGTTCGAGCAGGTGCGGCACATTGTCTGTCCAGACCGGTGAGCCCGAGGCCTTGCCCGGCAGGAGTAGCAGGGGGTGCCCGTCGTTACGCTTTCCCTCGAAGCGGTACGCGCGAACCGTGCCGTAGTCGGTCTCGATGTCGAATGCGTCTGCAGGCTCGGGGAATTCGGCGAATGCGGCTTCGTACTCGAAGCGGTAGCGAGCATAGCCACGCTCTCCGTCCCAGTGACCGACCCTCTGCTTGCCGCCTCCGAGGTCAATACGCGGTGCAGTCCCGGGTCCGTACCTCCGAGAAAGGGCGGAATCTCTGTTCTCTCTCGTGCTCAATGCCACACTCCGAACCTTGCGGTTGATAATTCTACCAATCGGATAACACTTCTACCGTAGGGTAGAATCCTGAATGTGGCAAGGAAACGAAATGGCGAAGGGCGTGAGCCGACGATTACCGAGCGTGCTCGCAAGGCGCAAATCATCGAGGTCACACGCGCG
>DXDC01000339.1 GCA_019115685.1 Candidatus Agrococcus pullicola | reverse complement strand
GGCGTCGACATCACCCGTCTGACCTCGAAACAGCAACGGAAGACCAGGCTAGGCATCGGCATGATCTTCCAGCGATTCAATCTGCTGCGATCGCGCACGGTTGCCGGCAACGTCGCATACGCGCTCGAAGTCGCCGGTACCCCGCGTTCGACGAGGAGAGCGCGCGTTGCCGAGCTGCTCGACTTCGTCGGTCTCGGCAACAAGGCCGACAGCTACCCCGAGCAGCTCTCGGGAGGGCAGCAGCAGCGCGTCGGCATCGCACGTGCGCTCGCCGCCGACCCCGGCATCCTGCTCGCCGACGAAGCGACGAGCGCACTCGACCCGGAGACGACCGACGAAGTGCTGTCGCTGCTGCAGCGCGTGAACCGCGAACTCGGCATCACGATCGTGCTGATAACGCACGAGATGGAGGTGGTCGCGAAGATCGCAGATCGAGTCGTGGTGATGGAGAAGGGCGCGATTGTCGAGCAGGGCGAGACCTACGACGTGTTCACGAACCCCGTCTCTCCCGTCACGAAGCGCTTCGTCGGCACGGTGGTTCGAGCCCTGCCGACGGGCGACGATCTCGAACTGCTGCGGTCACGACACGAGGGCCGCTTCTTCACGGTCGCGTTCGGGGATGACCGCGCAAGCGAGGCGCGCGTCTTCACGGCGCTGCACCGCGAAGGGGTCGGCTTCCAACTCATTCACGGCGGCATCGACGACATCCGCGGGCGCGTCTACGGCAGGCTGCTGATCGCGGTACGGGGAGAGGCGTCGGCGATCGAACGTGCCTTCGCGACCGTCGATCGTGACATTCGGATTTCGGAGGTGGTCTGAAGTGTCGGATCTCGAACGGCTCATCGACCTGCTGCCGCAGTTCTTCTCGGATACGCGAACGACGCTCATCATCGTCGGGATCAGCATGCTGTTCGGCGGCATCGGCGGTCTCATCATCGGTACGACACTGTACGTCACGCGCAAGGGCGGCATACTCGCCAACCGGGCCGTCTACGTGATTCTCGGCTTTGTCGTGAACTTCTTCAGGCCGATCCCGTTCCTGATCTTCATCGCGGTGGCTCAGCCCGTCGCCCGCCTCATCGTCGGCGTCGGTATCGGGAATGCCGCAGCGATCGTTGCGATCTCGATCGCGGCCTCGTTCGGGATCGGCAGGATCGTCGAGCAGAACCTGGTGTCGGTCGATCCTGGCGTCATAGAAGCCGCGCGTGCCATGGGTGCCGGCCCCTGGCGCATTATTCGCACGGTGATTCTGCCGGAGGCGTTCGGGCCGTTGATCCTGGGATACACGTTCGCGACCATCGCCGTGATCGACATGTCGGCAGTCGCGGGCTTCATCGGCGGCGAGGGGCTCGGCAACTTCGCGATCGTCTACGGCTACCGCCAGTACAACGACTGGGCGACGTGGGCCGCGGTCGTCGTCATCGTGATCATGGTGACGATCGTGCAGAGCGCCGGCAACGCCTGGGCGAGGAAGGTGCTGCGCAGGTAACGGCCCGGCCGCATATCGAATGCCTTTTCTCGGTCTATATCGCCGACCAAAGCAATTATCTCGATGGTTGCTGCTATTGACCGAGAAAAGGCACCGCGTTCGCGCTTGCTCTAGTCCTGTAAGCCGGTCCAGTAGGCGGCGAAGGCGAGCTGGTCGGCGAACTCCGCGGCCTGCGCATCCTTGGGTTTGCCCATCCCGTGACCGGCCCTGGTGTCGACCGACAGCAGCACGGGAGCGTCACCGGACTGCACCCGCTGGAGCTCGGCTGCGAACTTCAGCGAGTGCGCGGGCACAACACGATCGTCGCGATCAGCCGTCGTGATGAGCGTGGGCGGGTACGCCGTGCCCTCCCGTAGATTGTGCAGCGGAGAGTACGCGCGGAGGTACTCGGCGGCCTCGGGGTCGTCCGGGTCTCCGAAATCCGACTTCCAGGCCCAGCCGATCGTGAACAGATGGTATCGGAGCATATCGAGCACGCCGACGCCCGGCAGCACGGCGTCCCACAGGTCCGGTCGCTGCGTCAGCGCAGCACCGGCGAGCAGGCCTCCGTTGGAGCGGCCGTGCAGTGCAAGCTTGGAAGCGATGCCGTGCTCTCGCACGTACTCGGCGACCGCGAACAGGTCGTCGAACACGTTCTGCTTGCGCTCTAGCGTGCCGGCGCGGTGCCAGTCGGAGCCGAATTCGCCGCCACCGCGCAGGTTGGGAACCACGAGCGTTCCGCCCGCTGCAACCCACGCTGCAAGGACTGCGCGAAATTCAGGGTTCATCGGAATGTTGAATCCTCCGTAGCCCCAGATCAGCGTCGGGCCCTCGGTGGGCTCCTTGCGCACGACGAAGGCGGGAACGACCCTGCCGTCTTTGCTGACGGGACGGATGCGCTCGGTCGTCGCCTCGATCGAGGATGCCGCTCTGGATGCTCGGCTCGTGACGCGCGTGCCCTCCGTGTCGATGCGGTGGACGGTACCGGAGTCCACGAAACTCTGCGTGCCGACGAAGACGGTCGCACTCTCGTCCGAGGTGTTCACGGCGACTACCGAGACGCCCTCGGGGAGCGGAAGACGCTCGCCGGGCGTTCCGTCGAGCGCGAACAGCTGGGCTCTGTGGCTCGCGTCGTGCGAGTAGGTGAGCACGAGCGCGTCGCTCGTAAGATCGGCGTCCAGCAGGACGTCCTCATCGTGCTCCTGCACAATCGTCGACTGCTCACCGGAGAACAGATCGAAGGTCACGAGCCGGTAGCGCGGCGAATCGGCGTCGGTGACGACGAAGAGATGGTCGTCGCGAATGCCGATGGGAGTCCACTCGTGCTCGTGTCCCGTCACGAGATCCTGGTAGACGTAGTCGTCGTGCGCGGCTACCGAGAGATCGTTGCCGCTCGACGAGCCCGTGTCAGTGGAGAGCACGAACCAGTAGTCGTCGCTGGGGTAGTGGCGGGCGAACAGCTGAGGGTTGTCGGACTCCCAGAGAACCGCGTCTTCTTCCGTGCTCTCTCCGACACCGTGCACTCTGAGCTGCCCGTGCTCCATCTGATCCGTGAGCGCATTCCCTTCGGGAGCCGGGTACGCCCAGTAGGTGAATGAGCGGCCCCCGGGCATCCATTCGGGGCGGTTCCATTTCGCCCACTCGATGGTGTCTGGCAGCGGCTGCAGCGATTCGAGATCGAGCACGTGCAGGGTTCGCCAATCCGAGCCCCCGTCGGACGTAGCGTAGGCGAGCAGCGAACCGTCCTGATTGAAGCTCGTGACGGTCACGGCAATCGTGCCATCGTCGGAAAGTGCATTGGGGTCGAGGACGGTCTCGCCTTCGTCGAGCTCGGAGAGCGTGCGGGAGCGCAGCAGCACTGGCTGATTCCTGCCGTCGCTTCGCCACGCGTACAGCCAGCCGCCGTGCTCGGCGGGAGTCATGGTTCTCGGAGCGGTCAAGAGCTTCGTGAGGCTCTCCCTGAATCGCTCGCGCATAGGCAGCTGTGCCAAGAACGGCTCCGCTACCTCGTTCTGCGCTCGGATGAAGGCCGCGGTCTCCTGAGCGTCCGCATCCTCGAGCCATCGGTACGGGTCGTCTGGCAGGGTCTCGTCGCGGCGCGCGTCGGGGTACGGGTGCATGGTGTCAGTCTACGTGCGTCCGATGCAGGAAACATGAAACCTGAACCACCTGTCATGTTATGGTGGAGATCGCGGATGTCCGCGGACCGTTCAAAGGTGAAAGGCAAAGCAGTGCGCAAGTCAACGAAGATTGCAGCGGTGGGTATTCTCTCCGCCGGCCTGGTGCTCACGGGGTGTGCGCCCGATCAGTCGGGAGGTGACGACGGCGTCGACGGCGGCACGGCAGTCAACGTTGGCATGATCACCTCGATAACGGGCCCTCTCGCCACGTACGGTGAGGCGTACCGGCACGGGTTCGAAGCCGGGCTCGACTACGCAACCGGTGGCACTGGCGAAATCGACGGCATCGATCTGACGATCGAGTGGGTCGACGATCAGGGCAACCCGGACACCGCGGTCAATCAGTCGAAGGATCTCATCGGCCAGGGCTTCCAGATCCTTGCCGGCTCGGCAGCGTCCGGTGTCGCGCTGCAGGTTGCGGAGCAGGCATCGCAGAACAACGTCTTGTTCATCTCCGGCCCCGCCGCGACCGACCCCGTCACCGGGATCAACGATCAGACGTTCCGCTCCGGTCGGCAGACGTATCAGGACGTCGCAACCGCAGCGACCTTCCTCGATGATCTCGAAGACGCCAAGATCGTGGTGTTCGCGCAGGACAACGCGTTCGGCCAGGGCAACGTCGACTCGGTCGAGGCGGTGCTCGGCGCCGAGGGCGCCGATGTCGAGTCGATTCTCGTCGCCGAGGACGCCACGGAGTTCACACCGTTCGCGCAGCAGATCCGCTCCGCAGAACCCGACCTCGTGTTCGTCGCGTGGGCGGGGGCAACGACGGGCGCGATGTGGGAGGCTCTCGCGCAGCAGGACGTGCTGGCCGATACGACGGTCGTGACGGGCCTTGCAGACAGGGCCTCGTACCAGGCATACGGCCCCGGAACCGGTGACATCGACTTCCTGAACCACTACTTCCCCGGCGTTACCGATAATGAGGCGGCGCAGGCGATGGATGCGTACCTCGAGGAGCAGGGGCACGAAGCCGACCTCTTCACCGTCGACGGATTCGTCGCGGCGCAGATGCTCCTGCACGCGATCACGGAAGGGCAGGGCGACGTCGACGCGATGATCGCAGCACTCGAGGGCTGGAGCTTCGAGTCTGTCAAGGGCACGCTCACGATTCGCGCCGAGGACCACGCGTTGATCCAGCCGATGTTCCACGTAGGGATGGTCGAGGAAGACGGCGTCTGGGTGCCGGAGCTGCTCGACACCGTCGACGGCGAAACCGTCGCGCCTCCCGTCGCGGAGGGCTGATGAGCCTCGCGCTCGAACTGCACAAGATCGATCTCCGCATCGGCGGCGCCAAGATCCTCGAAGAGGTATCGTTCGGCGTCGCCGAGGGGGAGATGGTCGGCGTCATCGGCCCCAACGGTGCGGGCAAGACAACGCTGTTCAACGTGATCAGCGGTCTCATGCCACCGACCGGCGGCGCTCTCAGGATGTCGGGAGACGACATCACCCGCGCATCCGTGCACGGCCGGGCACGGGCCGGAATCGGCCGCACCTTCCAGACCTCCAGCGTCTTCCCCGATCTCAGCGCGCTCGAGAACGTGCGCATCGCAGCCCAGATCAAACTCGGTGGCGCGACGAGCCCGTGGCTGTTCCCACGGAAGCAAGATCAGGCGACCGCGGAGGCACGCGAGCGCCTCGAGGAGGTGGGCCTCGACGCGCACTTCGAGACGAAAGCGGGCGTGCTTTCCCACGGTGACAAGCGCAAGCTCGAAATCGCGATGCTCCTCGCGACGGAGCCTTCCGTCGTGCTGCTCGATGAACCTATGGCCGGCGTCGGCTCAGGAGACGTGCCCGGGCTCGTGGAGATCATCCGTACACTGCACGCCTCGGGTCGAACGGTGCTGATGGTGGAACACCACATGGAGGTGCTGCTCGGCCTCGTCGACAGGGTCGCGGTCATGCATCACGGGAAGCTGCTCGCAATTGGCACGCCGGAAGAAATCACGGCCGACCCGCGCGTGCAAGAAGCGTACCTGGGGGCCGCTGTATGAGCGAGCAGAAACGAGACACTGCGGTGCTCAGCGTGCGAGGGCTGTTCGCATCGGTCGCGGGGCAGCAGGTCGTGGAGGATGCGAGTTTCACGGTTGCCGACAGGGGCGTCACTGCGCTGCTGGGCCGCAACGGCGTCGGGAAGACCTCGACGATCAAGGCACTGCTGGGCATCATCGACCGAACGGGCGAGGTCACCTACCGCGGCTCGTCGATCGACAAGCTCCCGACCCACCGGGTCGTGCAGCACGGTATCGGCTACGTGCCGGAAGACCGAGAAGTGTTCGGCTCACTCACGGTTGAAGAGAATCTGCGACTCGCGATCCTGGGCGACAGCGGCAACCGCGAGACCGTCGACCGGCTCTTTCCCGAGTTGCGCCAACGTGCGAAACAGCAGGCGGGAACCCTCTCCGGCGGCCAGCAGCAGATGGTTGCACTCGCAAGAGTGCTCATGGAACAGCGCGGTCTACTGCTCGTCGATGAGCCCACAAAGGGTCTTGCGCCTCGCATCGTCACCGAGGTCACGGAGGCGCTGAAGGTTGTCGCGGAGGAGACTCCCGTGCTGCTGGTCGAGCAGAATCTGCAGGTCGTTCGCGACCTCGCGCACTCCGTGATCGTGCTCTCGGGCGGCCGAGTCGTGCACACGGGCGACGCGCAGGAGTTCCTCGACTCCGACC
>DXDC01000338.1 GCA_019115685.1 Candidatus Agrococcus pullicola | reverse complement strand
TCCAGCCCGACGTCGGTTCTCGCGCCAGAACAGCGTTCGTCTCCCGGACGCGCTCGCCCCTCCCGTTCCCGACTCCCGACTTCTCCCCACTCCCGACTTTCTCCCCACTCCCTGCTTTCTCCCTCGTGCCGTCGCTGCTGGCACAGATGCAGCATCCCCTCCGTCTAATCGGGCACACTTCTCGGTCTATACGCGGAATGAACGCGCTATACGGGCGTGTCGCCATGCATAGACCGAGAAGTGTGCCTGGATGCAGACGGGTGTCAGTCGTCGAGCAGCGCTGCCGCGAACATCGGGCGGGCGGCATCGGGCGAGGGCGGGTGGAAAAGCCCAGCGGTGGCATCTCTGAACACCCTGCCCAGTTCGTGCTCGTTGTCGAAGCCGCTGCCGCCGGCGCACTGCAGCGCCGCCTCCGCCGAACGACGCGCAACGTCGGAGGCATGGATACGGGCGCTCACCATCCGCAGCGGCCATCCTGCTCCGTGATCGACGAGGTCGTCGAAGTCACGGGCGTAGACATCGATCTGCGCCGGCACCGGCAGATAGTCCATGTGCGCATCGGCGAGCCGCGCACGGTATTCGGGCACATCGGCGAAGGTCGTGCCCGACTTCGCGGACTTGCGCTTGTGCAGGCCTGCGGCCCCCAGCTCGAGCGCACGACGTGCGACTCCGGCGTATACGGATGCCACCAGCAGCTGGAAGTTGCTCGTGATGGCGAAAGTGAGTAGATCGGGGTGCCTGCCGGTGGGGATGCGCCGGACAACCCGCTCCGGCCGCATGCGAGTCCGTTCGAGGATGGTCGATCGGCTGTGCGACGGCCGCATGCCGAGCACATCCCAGCGATCCGAAACCGAAATGCCCTCGGTGTCGCGGTCGAGGAACCCGTAGACGAGTCGTGGTTCGTCAGGGTTGGAGCTGTCGAGACCGTGCGTAATGAGGCGCGTCCACACGGGTGACAGCGATGTGAAGATCTTGACACCCGTGAGTAGGTAGCTGCCGTCGTCTTGCGGTTCTGCCGTTGTGTTCGAGCCCTGCAGCACCCAGTCGTTGGCGGGCTCGCTGATCCCGAACGCGAAGATCTCGCCTTCTGTGGTTTCGCGCAAGACGAATTCGAGCGAGTCATCGCCGCGCTCGCGCATGGCGTGCGCGACGCCGGTGCACAGCAGGTGCATGTTGATCGCGAGAGCAGTGCCCGCTGCTGCGGAGGCGAGCCGCTGCTGGAGTCGCACGACCTCCTGCAGGTTCAGCCCGCCACCGCCGAGTTCTTCCGGCACGAACGCTCGGAGATAGCCACGGTCCTGCAATTCTGCGAGGTCGTCGTCGAAGAACGCGTTACCGCGGTCGTAGTCTGCGGCGCGTTCCCGGAATCGTTCAAGGAGTTCGTCGGGCAGATACTGCTGCGCAAGCGCTGCATGACGTGTCTCTCGGTCGGTCATAGTTTCCTACTGTCTTCCTGTTCTCGCACCGGGTCGCGCATGCGCACAAACCGGTCGCTTCATCTCGCTGCCGTCAGCAGCAATGCTCCGTTGTGGCCGCCGAAGCCGAACGATGTCGATAGCACCGCATCCACGGGCGTCGGCCTGGCCTCACCGCATACGAAGTCCCAGCCCTCGAACTCCGGATCGTCGAGGTTGATCGTCGGCGGCAGGAGCCCGTCTCGAATGGTCATGACCGAGACGATGGCTTCGACGACGCCGGATGCTCCCAGCAGGTGGCCGGTGCTCGATTTCGTTGCGCTGACGGGCAGGGTCCGCGCTGCCGGCCCGAGCGCCGTGTCGAAGGCGGCGAGTTCGGCGCCATCGCCGGCGGGTGTTCCGGTTCCGTGCGCATTGATGTGCCGCACGTCGGTGGGCTCGCACCGCGCGTCCGCGAGGCACGCGAGCACGGCGTCCGCAGCTCCCCTGCCCTCCGGATGCGGAGCTGTCGCGTGGTGTGCATCGCTCGATTCGCCGAAGCCCGCGAGTTCCGCGAGCACTTCGGTTCCTCTCGCCTTCGCCCTGTCCGTTGCCTCGAGCAGGATCGCTCCCGCCCCCTGCGCCATGACGAAGCCGCTGCGCGAACGGTCGAAGGGTCTGCTCGCCGCAGTCGGGTCGTCCTCGTAGCCGGCCGCGAGCGCTCGCATGTTCGCGTTCGACGCGAGGTTGATCGGGTTCAGGCAGTCCTCCATGCCGACCACCAGCACGGCATCGGCGTAGCCGTGGCGAATGCGTCGCATTGCGTCACCGAGCCCGATCGCGCCGCTTGCGCACGTCGCAGAGACGGCGTGCGCCGGCCCTCGCGCACCGAGTCGCTGGCTGAGCACCGCCGCCGCGCCGTCCGGAGCGCCGTACGCCGACAGCGTCAGCGATACCGCTCGCGGACCCTTCGCGTCGAAGTCGCGGGTCGCGTGCTGCATCGCGTCGATGGGTCCCGACCCCGTTGCGGCGATGACCGCGAATCTGCGCGAGTCCCACGGCAGTTCACCGACACCGGCGTGCTGCAGCGCCTGTTCGCCGGCAGCGACGGCCCACTGCTGCACGGGGCTGAGCCTGCGGGCGAGTGAGCGTTCGAGCACTTGCTCGGCGTCGAAACCGCGTACCTGCGCGCCTATTCGAACGGGCAGCCCATCGAACTCGTGTCCTTCGACCACGTCGACCGCGCTGCGACCGGCGGCGACGGCATCCCAGAGCTCCCCCACCGAATTGCCGCTCGGCGTGATCGCGCCGAGTCCGGTTACCGCGACACTTCTGCCGCTCATAGTCGTTCCGCCTCTCCCGCTGCGATGAGGTCGGCCGTCGCCCCTCGCCGTATCTTCCCGCCCACGGTACGGGGAAGTTCGGGGATGCGATACCAGCGGCCGGGGACGAACTGCGGTGCCAGCCGTGCTTTCGCAGTGGCGAGCAGCACATCCCGGTCGGGCGCACCACCCTCGATGGCGAGTGCAATAACGTTGCCGAGCCTCGCGTGCGGCAGCGCAACGGCGCAGACCGCACTGATCCCGTCGACGCCTGCAAACGCGCGCTCGACTTCGGGTAGCGCAACCTTGTGCCCGCCGGTGATCGCGATGTCGTCGGCGCGGCCGACGAGCTCGAGTTTGCCCCGCACGATGCGGCCCTGATCGTGCACGGTCGCCCAGCCGTCGTCGGCGCGCAGTGTCGCGTTCGTTGTGCCCGCGAGGTAGCCGTCGGAGCAGGCCGGAGTGCTGGCCCAGATCGTGCCGAGCTCGCCATCGTCCACCGGTGCACCGCGCTCGTCGCGGATATCTACGGCGACGCCGTCGTACACCGAAATGCGTGTCCCGTCACCGCCCCTGCTATCGCCGATGAAGCCGATCTCGGCGGCGCCGTAGTAGCTGATCAGAGTCGCTTGCGGAAGTGCCGTCTGGACGCCGTCGCGCACGGAAGCCGGGAGGTTCGCTCCGCCCGTGACGATCACATCGAGCGAGGCGAAGCGCTCGGGGTCGCGTCGTGCCGCGACGGCGAGCGCCTGCACGATCGCGGGCACCGCGACGACGCGCGAGATCGATGCATCGTGAATCCGTCGCCCCATTGCGACCGCATCGAATACATCTGCCATGTGGGCGCTGCCCCCTGTCGCAAGGCACTCGACCAGCGCGTACAGCGTGAGGCTGTAGGACACGGGCCCGGGCGCGAGGGTGGCGACACCGGGGTGCGGCTCGAGGTGCGCAGTCGAGATTGCGAGGTTCTCCCGGTACTGATCCCGGGTTTTCAAGAAGGCCTTCGGGTCGCTCGTGGTGCCGGAGGAGAACAGCAGGAGGAACGGTTCGCTCCCCGCTCGCACGCCCGGTTCCGCGCGCGGTACCGTCCGTGCTTCGAGAGCCCGAAACGCTGAGCTACCGATCACGGTGCCGCCCCATCCCTCGCGCTCGAGCGCCTCGGCGAGGTCCGCAGCATCGCTGACGACCACGCCGACACCGGTTGACAGGATCACACGCACCCTGTGATCGAGCGGCCAGCGCGGATCGAGCGTCGCGGAGACGGCTCGGTAACCGGCGAGCCCCGCGATGATGCGCGAAGTGTGGAATGACGAGTCAAGACTGACGGCCGTGATCGGGATGCCCTGCGTCTCCGCAGCGGGAGCCGGTGGATGCTCCTGACGATCGTGCAGTTCGTCGACTGCAGCAAACACCCGGCGCGAATCCGCCAGCAGCTCGGCGTAAGTGAGCATCCCATCCACGCCGGCGATCGCCAACCGCTCGGGAGCGCGCTCCGCCGTTCGCAATATTGCCGCTGTCACTGGCACGCGCACAACCCCCCTGTCCGGCAAGCATGAAGTGAATCCAGTCTATATTTTGAACGTGCCCGGCGTGCACCGTATTCCTGACGCTCCCGCATCACGCTGGCGCGACAGGCGCGCTTGCTAGATTCAAGGTATGGCAGAGGGCTGGCGTGAGGACATCCTGGGTCCCGGCTTCGAACAACGAACGCTTCCGCTGACACCGGAACGGGACACCGACGACGAGACCGTTGTGGCAACCCTCGTGCGATCACTGCCCAAGCCCCGTCGCCTCTGGCAGCGTCGGCGACAGTTCGAAGACATCGACGTGCTCTACGTGCACGGATGGTCAGACTACTTCTTCCAGACACGGCTCGCGCGATTCTGGACATCGCGCGGCGCACGGTTCTTCGCGCTGGATCTACGTCGCTACGGCAGGAGTTTGCTGCCCGGCCAGGCGTTGAGCTATGTCTCGGACCTGCGCGTCTACGACGAAGACATCGAATCAGCGCTGCAGGTTATGCGAGAACAGCCGTCCGGCCCTCGGCGGCTC
>DXDC01000337.1 GCA_019115685.1 Candidatus Agrococcus pullicola | reverse complement strand
TGGCCAGTGGAAGGAAGTCTGCGCCTACGGCACCGCGGTCAGCGTCCGCGCACTCGGCCCCGATGACGAAGGCTCAACCCCGCAATCCATCGAGCTGTGGCATCGGGATCAGGCCATGCGCCAGGGAGGGCAGGCTCAGATTGCTCCGCCAACCGATTTCGGACCGCAGCCCTGGTTCGGCGCCGATGGCCAGCAGGTACCCCCTCCTCAGCACGGGCAGCCTCCCCGTCCGCAGCAACCGCCGCAGCAGCCACCGCATCCTCCGCAACAGCACTGACTCAGCGGGCTACACCCGGTTCGTTCCTAGGGCACAATGGATGTCGTAATGGACGACACCTTCCTGTTGGCCCAGTGGGTCATTCGCGCGCTTCTTGCCCTGTACTTCCTGTTCATCGGCACGTCGATGTTTCTGCCTGCGCAGTTGCGGGCGTCACTCGATGTCGTCGGGAAACTGCTTCCGCGCGCATCCCGCGTGATCGTCGTCGGCGCGGCCGTCGTCGCCATCGTGGCCGGGCTGGCGCTGCTGCTGCCCTGGTGGGGCCCCAGGTTCGCCGCCGGCATAGTGCTCATCGCTCTGCTCATTGCGCTCTTTCCGATTCACACGGCGATTGCGCGGAGGGCGGATGCGCGAGCCGCCGACAAGCAAGCCACGGTTTCCGTGCGCGTGCGTGCCGTCGTGCAGGTCGTTATCGCCCTGTTGATCCTGTTCGCGATTATTTAGGCTGCGTGCTCACTCGAAACCTTCTGCACGAAAAACTTACGAATCGACCGTTCGCAACGAAAAACTGATCCGTCCGCCAGTCTTTCGTGTTGCATCAGTTTGTCGTGCGGCGATCCTAGCCGGCTGCCCAACCACCATCGGTCGGTAGGACAACGCCATTCACGTCGGATGCGGCATCCGACGCCAAGAACAGAATCGCGGCGGCCTGCTCCTCGGGCTCGGCATTGCGCACCGCGGACTGGTGGACGGGGGTGATGCGCTCCATCGACGGCCCGTGGATGCTCTTCTGCAGCTCCGGCGTCATGACGTTCGTCGCCACTCCGCCCGGCGCGATCGCATTCGTACGCACGCCGTCGTGGGCGTACGTGTACGCGGTGTTCTTCGTGAGCCCGATGATCGCGTGCTTCGACATCGTGTAGGCGGCACCTGCCGCCGCACCGCGAATGCCCGCTGCGGAGGCGACGTTGACGATCGCGCCCGAGCCTCGCTCGCGCATCCCAGGCAGAACAGCCCGAGTGAAATACAGCGGCGCAAGCGTGTTGACGCGCAGGACACGATCGAGCACTGCGTCGTCGAGGTCGGCGGCCCCGGCGAAGTTATCCATAATGCCCGCGTTGTTGACAAGGATGTCGACGCGTCCATAGGTCTCGGTTGCCCGGTCGACGAGTTGCGCGGCCACCGTCGGGTCGGAGATGTCCCCGATAGCGGCAAACGCTTCTCCACCGGCTTCGGCGATATGCGCGACCGTCTCCTCGGCAGTATCGGCGATGTCGGAGACGACAACCTTCGCTCCCTGCTCGGCGAAGAGCACGGCTGTGGCTCGGCCGATGCCACTCCCCGCTCCGGTAATGATGGCGACTCTGTCATTAAGCGCGAAAAGTGACACTGTGCTCTCCTTTGTTGCAGCGTGTAATCGCAAGTCAACCACCACCACACGCGACTCGCCAGAGGTGTGCGCACCTCGGCAAAATGAGACTCATTCACGACGAGAATAGTCGAAAGAATGCCATTTGGGAGCCTCCCAAACGTACTCCTTTGCCCTCTTGCGGCTTCATCGGATGCGCAAGCTTCTTAGCGGATCTGGCGGCGCAGGTAGTGAATCCGGTCGCGCAACTGCTGCATGGATGCCCGGCGCACTTCCGGCCCGCCGCATGCACGGCGTGCCTCCGAGTGCACCATCGCGTGAGTCGACTTCCGTTGCTTCGCGACGATCGACACGAGCGAATTGAGCAGTTGCCGCTCCTCTTTCATGTTGCGGTACAGCGGCTGCACCGTCTCTGACTGCTTAGGCCGGGCGCTCACACGCGCCGCCTGCCGTTGCTGTCGGCGTTTCAGCAGATCGCTCACCTCTTCGGGCTCGAGAATCCCGGGAATGCCGATGAAGTCGAGCTCCTCCTCCGTCGACGGCTCGACCAGCTGACCGAACTCGGCATCGCCGAACAGCACCTTCTCGAATGTCGCGCTCGACGACAGCGGCTCCCATACGAACGGCGCCGCCTCTCGCTCCTCCTGATCCGGTTTCTCAGCGGCCGCGAGCGCTTCGTCGTCCAGAAGGCCGTCATCGTCACGATCCAGGCCCAGCGCGTGATCTCGCTGCTTTTCGAGTTCAGCGGCGAGCTGCAACAGCACCGGCACGGACGGCAGGAACACCGTAGCGACCTCACCCTTGCGGCGCGACCGCACGAATCGGCCGATCACCTGGGCAAAGAACAGCGGAGTTGCCGAACTCGTGGCGTAAACACCGACCGCGAGACGAGGCACGTCGACGCCCTCAGAAACCATCCGCACGGCGACCATCCAGCGGCTCGTTCCGTTGGAGAACTGCTCGATGCGATCCGATGCGCCATCGTCGTCACTGAGCACCACCGTGACCTTCTGGCCGCAGATCGACTCGAGAATGCTCGCGTACTGCCTCGCCTGCGCCTGATCGGTCGCGATGACCAGGCCGCCCGCATCCGGCACGGCCTGGCGCACGTGCGTGAGCCGCACATCCGCACTGCGAAGCACCTGCTGCATCCACTCGCCGCCCGGGTCGAGCGCGGTGCGCCACGCGGCGCTCGTGATGTCCTTCGCGTCTTCGTGGCCGAGCGTCGCCTTCATCTCGTCGCCCTGCGCGGTGCGCCACTCCATCGTGCCCGCGTACGACATGAAGATCACTGGCCGCACAACGCCGTCGCTCAGTGCTCGCCCGTAGCCGTAGTCGTAGTCGGTGACCGAGTAGCGCGCACCGTCGGCCGACGGCTGATACTGCACGAACGGGATGGGCGCGTCGTCGGAGCGGAACGGGGTTCCGGTCAGCGAAAGCCTGCGGGTCGCCGAGGAGAACGCTTCGCGCACCCCGTCGCCCCAGCTGAGCGCGTCTCCGCCGTGGTGCACCTCGTCGAGAATGACGAGGCTGCGGGCAGATTCGGTGATGCGCTTGTGCACGACAGGTCTCGCCGCGACCTGCGCGTAGGTCACCACGACGCCGTCGAACTGGCGAGGGTAGTCGCCGTCGCCGTTGCGGAACTCCGGGTCGAGCTTGATGCTCGCCCTGTGCGCCGCATCGGCCCACTGTCGCTTCAGGTGCTCGGTCGGCGCAACGACCGTGATCCGCTGCACGACTTGCCTGCGCAGCAATTCGGATGCGAGCCGCAGCGCGAACGTCGTCTTACCGGCACCGGGTGTTGCGGCCGCGAGAAAATCGCGAGGCTCGGTGGCGAAGTAGCGTTCGAGCGCCTCCTGCTGCCAGGCGCGAAGCGTCTGCGTCGTGCCCCAGGCAGCACGCTCCGGGTACGTCGGAGGAAGGTGGTCGGCAGCATACGACCCGAAATGCTGCTCCCGCTCGAAATCCTCCGTGGTCACAGCCGACCAGCGTACCCGTCACCGGTGACAGCAACCGAACCGGCGGCGCGCCTGCCGTTCCCCATGGCCAATTCTCGGTCTATTTGAGACCTCAAGCCGATATTTTCCTTGATTCGCGAGCACGACCGAGTTTCGGCCGAGGCTGGCGAGGCAAACGTCGCGATCGTCTACATCGCCCTCAGAATGCGATCCAGCACCGCGTGCGCCCGCTTCCGCGCCTCTTCGCTGTCGGCATGCTGCGCGACCCACAGGGCAGCTTCATTCATCGCGCCGGAGAGCTGCGCCGTCATCGCGTCGAGGAGTTCCTCGTCAACACCCACTTCGCCGAGAGCTTCTCGCAGATGCGCCGCAGAGTTCTCGGCGTCCAGTCGGCGCCATTCCTCCCAGCCGACGACAGAGGGTCCGTCGATGAGCAGGATGCGCACGGCATCGCCCGAGGTGATCGCGTCGAGGAATGCGTGCGAACCTGCTCGCAGCTGATCGGCCGGGCTCGCACCGGCCAGCTCGGCAGCTTTCACAACGGCGTCGGCGACGTGCGTTTGCAAAGCGGCAGCAACCTCGCGGAACAGCCCCGCCTTGCTGCGGTAGTGGTGATACACCGCGCCGCGCGTCACGCCGGCTTCGCGCGCAACATCGTCCAGCGATACGTCTGCGAAGCCGCGTTCCGCGAACTGTCGCGTTGCGACCTCGAGGATGGAGCGAGCTGTCTTGGCAGCATCCGCTGCGGAGGCACGGGGCATGGAGCACTTCCTTTACATACACAGAGTATGTATCCTTTTATTGATACATACACATTGTACGTAAAGGAGAGCATAATGTCCGTCACGAGTCTTTACCCGGTGCTGATGTCGAGCGATGTCACTGCGGCCTCATCCTTCTACAAGGGCGCCCTGGGGTTTGAAGTCACCTTCGAGTCCGACTGGTACGTCAGTCTCCGCCTCGGCGCATTCGAGCTGGCGATCCTGGCGCACGACCACGCGACGGTGCCGGAACAGTATCGTGCGCTCCCCCGCGGTGTAATCGTGAATCTGGAGGTCGACGATGTCGATGAGATCTATCGGCATCTCACCGACACGACTGGCCCCACTCCTCTACTGACCCTGCGCGATGAGGACTTCGGCCAGCGGCACTTCATCGTTGAGACACCGGACGGCGTACTACTCGACGTCATCCAGCCCATCCCACCGAGCGAGGAGTTCGCGCGCGCCTACTCGACCGACTCCTGAACCGCGGATTTCGCCGGCGTCGTGAACTTCAACCCGACCACCGCGCCGACGATCGCCACGAGACACAACCAACCCAGCCACGAGAGCTGTTCCTGCCCCGTCAGCGCCGAGTAGGCGACCGTGCCGGCAGCACCGATGCCGACCCAGACGCCATAGGCTGTACCGATCGGGATGTCGCGTGCCGCCCAACCCAGCCCGACAAGGCTGATGATCGCCGCGATGACGAACACGATGCTCGGCACGAGGTTCGTGAAGCCCTCCGACGCCGATAGGGCAAGCGCCCATACCGATTCGAACACGGCGCTGACAAGCAGAATGATCCAGGCGCGCATTACGACACCACCTTCAGACCGACGACCGCTCCTACCAGCAGCAGAAGCAGCAGTGCACGGATGAGCGTCAATCGCTCTTCTCCGCGAACAGCGGCGACGAGCACGGTCACGACAGCGCCGATGCCGACCCACACCGCGTAGGCGGTACCGACCGAGATCGTCAGCATCGCGTATGCGAGCCCCACCATGCTCGCCACGAAAGCGAACACGAACAACAGCGTCGGCTTCCAGCGCTTGAAGCCTTTCGAAGCGCCGAGCGCGATCGCCCAGACCGCTTCCAGGAGCCCGCTGATAATCAACACAATCCAGTCCATGAGCGATTCCTCAATGGCCGTCTTGTCGTAGTGCGGGTACAGCTCCCTCGTCCGCGGCTGCGTACTTCGCAACCCGGTTCTTAGAGTATCAACATCGGCGAGCTCATGACAGTAGACTTGCACCCGTGACACGGGGTGCCGCACGCGGCTGAGAACACACCCGTCGAACCTGATCCAGTTCGTACTGGCGAAGGGATGTCCGAAAGCGTTCGCCGCTACCCTTCGCCCCCGATTGCGGGAGGCAAACCATGACCGAATCCGAATCGACCGCCGTGCCGTTGCAGCAGCAGGTGGTGCTCGTGACGGGAGGTGGCGAGAACGTCCGATGCGCTCGGAGAGTTCTTCCTGCGTGC